>NZ_JBPCSJ010000499.1:0-35627 GCF_051007235.1 Hydrogenophaga sp.
CAGCTGCGGCGTGAGGTTGCCGGTGAGTTCTTCGGTCAGCTCCAGCTGCACCTGGGGCAGGGCCTGGCGCACCGCGCGCAGCAGCGGCAGGGCCAGTGCCTGCGAGACGCTGTGCGGTATGCCGAACACGACCTTGCCGCTGGGTTCGGCGCTGCCGCTGCGAGCGGCCTGCGCGGCCTCGTCGGTCTGCCGCAGGATGGACACCGCGTGCGGGTAGAAGCGCTGGCCCGCGTCGGTCAGCGCCACGCCGCGGCGGGTGCGCAGGAACAGCCCCACCCCCAGTTCACTTTCGAGCTGCGCCATCTGGTGGCTCAGCGCGGACTGCGCCACGAACACCCGTTCGGCCGCGGCCGAGAAGCTGCCGCTGTCGGCGATCGCGATGAAGTACTTGAGCTGCCGCAGTTCCATCGGAGGCCTTGCGCGTGTTGTCTTGTTCCATCTGTATATCAGATGGATGGTCGGCAATTATGTATTGGACAGAAAGCTGGCCGGGCGCTTCAATACGTCCACCCACCCTGTTGCCCGCCCTGGCAGGCCACCCGCCCCCCAGCCCCGCCCACTCGGCACATGGCAGCAACAGGCGCACCTCTGACCGGAGGTGCCCGATGTGGGGACGGCCGCACCGGTGGCCGTGTGGCCGGTGACCCGACCGCGCAGCCGCTCAAGTCTGGGCCAGCGGGCTGTAGAGATCGGCGCGCCGGCCGGGCAGTTGCGAATGGAGCCGGCGGTGCTGCAGCGCCGCCGCATCCAGCCGGGCGATCAGCAGGTGTTCGCCCTTGTCCGCCCGATGCTGCACGGTGCCGTCCGGCCCGATGGCGCAGCTCAGGCCGTTGTAGGCCAGGGCGCCCTCGGCCCCGCAAGCGTTGGCATAGGCCAGGCACAGACTGTTCTCCAGCGCTCGCGCCGGCAGCAGCACGCGCTGCACCTCGTCAAACGGTTCCATGTTGGCGGTGGGCACCAGCACCGCGTCGGCACCCTGCAGCGCCAGGCCGCGCACGGCTTCGGGGAATTCCACGTCGTAGCAGATCAGCAGGCCCAGTTTCCAGCCGTGCCATTCGAAGACCTGCGGTGCCGTGTCGCCCGGGCTGAACTGCGCGCGGTCCATGTCGCCGAACAGGTGGGTCTTGCGGTAGTTCATCGGCCGCGTACCGTCGGGCGCGATGGCCTGGGCGGCGTTGAACGGTTTTTCACCCGGGTTGTTCTCGGGGTAGCCGTAGACGATGGCCATGCCGTGGCGCTGCGCGATGCCCGCCACGGACTGGGCCAGTGGGCCGTCGGCCGGCTCGGCCAGGGCCGCCACGCGTTCGGCGCCGATGGCGTAACCCGTCATGAACATTTCGGGCGTGACCAGCAGGTCGGCGCCCCGCGCGCGGGCCTGTGCGCAGGCCGCGTCCAGGCGTTGCAGCGCCTCGGCGTTGCTGGCCGGGTGCGGGGTCTGCCAGAGGGCGAGGGTCAGGTCTTGCATGATGTGCAGTCAGGGTTTCGCCGCCGGGCCGCCCCAAGGCGAAACGCGCCCCCATGGGGGGCAGCGACCCGCGCAGCGGCGGAGCGTGGGGGCATTTTCACTCTGGCAAGGCCACGGGTCCCAGGGTTGGATAGAGCTCACCTGGCCCAGGGTTGTCCGCTGCGCAGCGCCCTCCCAGCTGGTGGACGATGCCCCAGACCGCGTTGAGCGAGGTCTGCACCGCGCCCTCGACCCACGCGGGCGTGAACGACACGTCGTCGCCCGCCAGGAAGATGCCGCGCTCGGCGGCGGGCAACCCGTCCTGCATGAAGTGGCCGTACATGCGCTGGTTGTAGCGGTAGTGGCCGGGCAGGGCACCCTTGAAGGCGCCGAGGAAATACGGATCGGCTTCCCAGGAGATGGTGATCGGGTCGCCGACGATGTGGCCGGCGATGTCCACCGTGGGGTAGATCTGGCGCAGCGCGTCCAGCGCCAGCTGCACGCGTTTGGCGGGCGGGTGCGGCAGCATCTTGAGCGCGTCGCTCATCCAGGCGTAGCTCAGGCACATCACGGCCGGCTTGTCCGGTCCGTTGTCGAACAAATAGGTGCCGCGCGTGAGCCGGTCGGTGAGCGTCATGCTCAGTGTGTCGCGGCCGGTGGCCGGATGAACGTCCTTCCAGAACGGGCGGTCGACCATCACGAAGGTCTTGCTCGACTGCATGTAGCGCGTGCGGTCCAGCGCCATCCACAGCTTCTGCGAGAACAGCGATTCTTCGACCGCGATCTGCGTGGTCAGCAACCAGCTCTGGCAGGTGACGAGCACGGCGGGGTATTCGCGCACGGTGCCCCAGGCGTCGGTGACGGCGAGCTGCCCCGATGCCGCGCGACGGATGGCGGTGACACCGGGCCGCGTGGCGCCGCCGTGCAGGCGGGCCAGGGATGTGCCGGCGGGCCAGTGGGCGATTTGCTCGGGCGCGTGCGCCCACAGCCCCAGCGGTACCTGCTGCACGCCGCCCACGATCAGGTGCTGGTCTTCGTCGCAGCCGGTCAGCACCACGCGCAGGATTTCCAGCAGCGTGTTGGGAAAGTCCGAGTCCCAGCCGCCGGTGCCAAAGCCCACCTGGCCGAACACCTCGCGGTGGCGGAACGAGAGCTTGGAGAACGCCTTCGACTGCGCCACGAAGTCGTAGCAGGTACGGTCGTCCCACAGCGGCACCAGCGCGTTCCACAGGGCCTTGAGGCGCGGCACGTCGCGTTGGCGCAGGGCCAGTTGCAGGTCGCCGAAGCCCAGCTCTTGCAGCGCGGCGGCCCAGGCCTCGGCCACCTCGGTGAACAGCGGCGGCAGGTCGGCCAGGGTGCGCGCGTAGTGGGTCTGGCCTTCCAGGTCGACCACCGTGCTGCCGGCGGCGGGCGTCAGCGGGTTGGGGAAGGGTTTCGTTTGCAGGCCCAGCAGCTTCACGTAGTGGAAGAACGCGCTGGACGAGGCCGGGAAGCGCATGCCCCCCAGCTCGGCCACCACGCCCTGGCCGCCTTCAAAGGGTTGCGAGCGCAGGCGCCCGCCCATGCGCGAGGCCTCGTAGATGACGGGCTTGAGGCCGAGCTTCATCAGCTCGTAGGCTGCGGTCATGCCGGCCATGCCGGCGCCGACGATGGCGACCTCGGTGCCGAGCATTTGGGGCGGCAGCGTGGCCAGGCCTTGCGGGTGCTGGAGCCAGTCGTCGTAGGCGAAGGGGAAGTCCGGGCCGAAGATGGTGACCGGAGGGAGTGCGGAAGGACCCCCCTGCGCCGCTTCGCGGCTTCCCCCCTGCTGCGCGGGGGGACGCACCCTGTGGCCCGGCAAAGCCGGTTCCACGGGGGCCTTGGATTCGGGCATAGCAGGGCTGCCGTGTGTAGCTTGGTCGCTGTTCGTTTTCATGGTGTCAGACCAGGGAAGAGAGAAGCCAGCCGGCCGTGCCCCACATCATCAGCGCCACGGCGCCGTCCAGCACGCGCCAGATGTGCAGCGAGTTCAGGCGACGGCCCAGCCAGAAAGCCGCGGCGCCCAGCAGCAGGAACCAGACCAGCGAACCGGTGGCCGCGCCCAGGCCGAAGGCGGTGCTGCCCTGGCCGTAGGCCAGCGAGGCGGTGCCGATCAGCACCGCGGTGTCCAGCCAGGCGTGCGGGTTGAGCCAGGAGAAGGCCAGGGCCGACAGGATGGCCTGGCGCTGGCTCACCGGCGGCGGTGCCTGGCGGGTCTGGCCGTCGTTGGTCTTGAGCACCGCGAGCTGCTGTGGGCGCAAAAAGCGCTGGAACGCCTGCCAGCCGTACACGCCCAGGAACAGCACGCCAGCGCCGATCAGCGCGCCCAGCAGCTTGTCACTCAAACCACCGAGTTGCGCCAGGCCCAGCACGCCCAGGGAGATGAGGGCGATGTCGGCCAGCGCACAGACGACCACGGTGAGCCAGAGGTGCTGGCGCTGCAGGCCCATGCGCAGCACGTGCGCGTTCTGCGGGCCGATGGCCATGATGAGCGACATGCTCAGCAGCATGCCGGCGGTGAAGGTGGGGAAGGTCAGGGTCATGGCGGTTCTCTGGTTCAGTGGCGGGCAGACCGTCGTGGGGGCTGCACCGGTGATGGAACAAGAGTCTGCCGCTGCAGACGGTTTTGTTAAACCATTTCAACTCGAAATCGAGTTGGTTAAAAATGAATTGAGTCAAGCGACCCGCGCAGCGGCGGAGCGTGGGGGCTCACGTGTATTCGACGGCGTTTCGCCGAACAGCGCCTTGTAGTCGTGGCTGAAGTGGCCCATGTGCCAGAAGCCCCAGCGCGCGGCCACATCGGTGATGGTCTGCCCGGTGTCCGCCGTGCGCAGTTCGCGCCGCACGGCGTTCAGCCGCACCAGGCGCAGGTAGCTGGCGGGGCTGATGCCCAGGCTGTCCTGGAAGCAGTTCTGCAGCGTGCGGCGGGTGATGTGCAGTGCCTCGCACAGCCGCTCCACGCCCAGGTAGTCCTGCGGCTGCTCGGTCACCAGCTCGCGCACGCGGCGCACCACGTCCTGCCGGCGCTGCTGGCGCGGGGTGATGGCGTCGGCCTGGCCAGCCGGCATCAGCGTGTCGCCCAGCACGGTGAGCAGTGCGTCGCGCAGGCTGCGCCGGCTGGGCTCGAACATCAGGGCGCCGGGGTCGGCTTCCAGGCCGCGCAGCACCTCGCGCAGCAGACCCACCAGGCGCATGCGCTGCAGCGGCGTGAGCGATTGCAGGCGCACGCCGGGGCGGTGTGCGGGCGTGGCGTCGGCCTGGTCGCGGGTGCGGACGTGGTCCAGCAGTTCGGCCGGGTCGAACACCAGGCCATACAGGCCGTGGCCGGCCGGCACCTGCAGGTCGAACGGCTCGCTGCCGTCGGCGATCATCAGCTCGTGCCCGCCCACGGGGCGGCCCATGAAGCGCAGGCCTTCGGGTTGTTCCAGCACCGACAGGCCGAGCCAGACGCCGCCCTGCCAGGGCCGGCAGTGTTGGCTCGTGGCGCAGTTGGCCACTTCTTCAAAAGCCTGCAGCGGGCCGTCGAACAGCTCGCGCACCTGGCCCTGGAACACGCCGGGCGAGGTCTGCACGTAGTCCTGGTCCCAGGCGTCGAGGTTGCGGGCGTGCACGTCCACCTCGCGCGTGCGTTTGACGCGGAAGGCGGTCGGCGGGGTGGGGCTGGCAACGGTCATGGCGGACTCCTTCGGCGCGCGCGGCGCCGGGGTGCAGCGGGAGTATCAAGTTCCGTGCCACGCCCGGCCTGCTGGAAAACCCGCGGGAGAAGCGCCGCGAGCTATCCCGTTTCGGAAAAAGTGCGCCACGGCGGGGCGTGTTTCCGATCCGGGATAGGGCAAAGCGGACCGGCGAACCAAGATGCGCGCCAGGCCGCCCGAGCCGTTCGGGCCTTTTCCACTCCACACGAGAACATCCCATGTCCACTGCATCCACACAGGTCAGCCGGGAGCTCAAGCCCGTGCTGGGCACCTTCTCCCTCTGGGGCATCGCCGTCGGTCTGGTCATTTCCGGCGAATACTTTGGCTGGAGCTACGGCTGGGCCAGCGCCGGCACGCTGGGCTTCCTGGTCGCCACGCTGTTCGTGGCGCTGATGTACACCACCTTCATCTTCAGCTTCACCGAGCTGTCCACGTCCATCCCGCACGCCGGCGGCCCGTTCGCCTACGCGCGCCGCGCCTTCGGGCCCACCGGCGGCTTCATCGCCGGCTTCGCCACCCTGGTGGAGTTCGTGTTCGCACCGCCGGCCATCTCGCTGGCCATCGGCGCTTACCTGAACGTGCAGTACCCGGCGCTGGACCCGAAGTGGGCCGCAGTCGGTGCCTACGTGATCTTCATCGCGCTCAACGCCCTGGGTGTGGGCATCGCGGCGGCGTTCGAGCTGTTCGTCACCATCCTGGCGGTGGTCGAGCTGCTGGTGTTCGCTGGCGTCGTCGCCCCGGGCTGGTCGCTGGCCAACTTCACCGCCAACGGCTGGGCCGGTTCGCCCGATTTCAGCATGGGCACCTGGGCCGGCATCTTCGCGTCCATCCCGTTCGCCATCTGGTTCTTCCTGGCCATCGAGGGCGCGGCCATGGCCGCCGAAGAGGCCAAGGAGCCCAAGCGCACCATTCCCATCGCCTACATCACCGGCATCTTGACGCTGGTGGCACTGGCCTTCCTGGTCATGGTCATGGCCGGCGGCGTGGGCGACTGGTCCAAGCTCGCCAACATCAACGACCCGCTGCCCCAGGCCATGAAGATGGTGGTGGGCGAGTCCAGTGGCTGGCTGCATATGCTGGTCTGGATCGGCCTGTTCGGCCTGGTCGCGTCGTTCCACGGCATCGTGCTGGGCTATTCGCGCCAGATGTTCGCTCTGGCCCGCGCCGGCTACCTGCCGGCGATGTTCGCCAAAGTCCATCCGCGTTTCCGCACCCCGGTCAACGCCCTCATCGGCGGCGGCATCGTCGGCATCGCGGCGGTGTTCAGCGACCAGTGGGTCACCATCGGCGGCCTGCCGCTGACAGCCAACATCGTCACCATGGCGGTGCTGGGCGCGCTGGTCATGTACATCATGTCCATGGCGTCGCTGTTCAAACTGCGCGCCAGCGAGCCGAAGCTGGACCGCCCCTTCCGCGCGCCGCTGTACCCGCTGTTCCCGGCCATCGCCATCGTCTGTGGCCTGGTGTGTCTGGTGGCGGTGGTGTATTTCAACCAGCTGCTCTCGCTCATTTTCCTGGGCCTGATGGGGCTGGGCTACGCCTACTTCCGCCTCACCGCCGCGCAGCGCGAAGCCGCACCGCACGACGCCATGCTGGCGGCTGCGGCAGAATGAAATCCACTGTGTGACCCTACCCGCACCGAGGAGCCGCTGACGTGAACCTGAGCGCAACGCTGGGACTGCAGACCCACCGCTTCGGCAGCCTGCGCGAGGTGATGGCCAAGGCCACACCGCTGCGCTCGGGCGATGCCCTGGCCGGCCTGGCCGCCGGCACCGAGCAGGAGCGGGTGGCCGCGCGCTGGGTGCTGGCCGACGTGCCGCTGCAGCGCTTCCTGGACGAGGCGCTGATCCCCTACGAGACCGACGAGGTCACGCGCCTGATCATCGACAGCCATCACCGCACCGCCTTCGCGCCGGTCAGCGGCCTGACGGTGGGTGGGCTGCGCGACTGGCTGCTGAGCGACGCCGCCACGTCCGCGGCGCTGGCGCGGCTGGCGCCCGGGCTCACGCCCGAGATGGTGGCCGCGGTCAGCAAGATCATGCGCAACCAGGACCTCATGCTGGTGGCGCGCAAGTGCGAGGTGGTCACGCGCTTTCGCAACACCGTTGGCCTGCGCGGCCACCTGAGCGTGCGGCTGCAGCCCAACCACCCGACCGACGACCCGGCCGGCATCGTCGCCAGCCTGATCGACGGCCTGCTGCACGGCGCGGGCGACGCGGTGATCGGCATCAACCCGGTGTCCGACAGCGTGCCCGACCTGGTGCGCCTGAACCACGTGCTGGCCGAGGTGATTCAGCGCGGCGCCGTGCCCACACAAAGTTGCGTGCTCACCCACGTCACCAACACGCTGCAAGCCATCACCCTCGGCGCGCCGGTGGACCTGGTGTTCCAGTCCATCGCCGGCACAGAGGCGGCCAACCGCTCCTTCGGCATCACGCTGTCGGTGCTGGACGAGGCGCACGCCGCGGCGCTTGAACTCAAGCGCGGCACGGTGGGCGACAACGTCATGTACTTCGAGACCGGCCAGGGCAGCGCCCTCTCGGCCAACGCCCACCACGGCGTGGACCAGCAGACCTGCGAAGCCCGCGCCTACGCGGTGGCGCGGCGCTACCGGCCCATGCTGGTCAACACCGTGGTCGGCTTCATCGGCCCCGAGTACCTCTACGACGGCAAGCAGATCATCCGCGCCGGGCTGGAAGACCACTTCTGCGGCAAGCTGCTGGGCCTGCCCATGGGCTGCGACATCTGCTACACCAACCACGCAGAGGCCGACCAGGACGACATGGACAACCTCATGGTGCTGCTGGCCAGCGCGGGGCTGAACTTCCTGATCGGCGTGCCAGGCGCCGACGACGTGATGCTGAACTACCAGAGCACCTCCTTCCACGACGCGCTGGTACTGCGCGACCTGCTGGGTTTGAAGCGCGCGCCCGAGTTCGAGGCCTGGTTGCAGCGCGTGGGCGTGACCGGTGCCGACGGCCGCCTGCTGCCCGCCACCGCACAGGGCGCACTGACGCAGCGGCTGTGGACCCTGCCGGAGCCCGCATGACGAAGGACATCCCGACCGTGCCGCCAGCGCCCGACCGCGGCATCGACAACGGCATTGCCAGCGGCGCCGACCCCTGGGCCCATCTCAGGCGTTTCACGCCCGCGCGCATCGCGCTCGGCCGCACCGGTGCCAGCCTGCCCACGCGCGAGGTGCTGGATTTCACCCTGGCGCACGCCCAGGCGCGCGACGCCATCCACCTGCCATTGGACGAGGCGACCCTGGCCGAGGCGCTGGTGACCGACGACTGGCCGTCACCGCTGCGCCTGCGCAGCCGCGCCCACGACCGGCACGAATACCTGCTGCGCCCCGACCTGGGGCGCCGGCTGGACGAACCCAGCGTCGCCGCGCTGCAGGCCTGGCGCACCGACCACCCGGCGCCCGACATGGCCCTGGTGGTGGGCGACGGCCTCTCGGCCCTGGGCATCCAGCGCCATGTGGTGCCCCTGCTGGCGGCCATCCGCGCCGCGCTGGGCGGCCAGATGACGCTCAGCCCGCCAGTGCTGGTGGGCCAGGCCCGCGTGGCGGTGGCCGACGAGGTGGGCGAACAGCTGGGTGCGCGCATGGTGGCCATGATCGTGGGCGAGCGCCCCGGCCTGAGCTCGCCCGACAGCGTGGGCATCTACCTGACCCATGCGCCCAAGGTCGGCCGCACCGACGCCGAGCGCAACTGCATCTCCAACGTTCGGCCCGCAGGACAAGATCCGCTCACCGCCGCGCGCCGTCTGGCCTGGCTGGTGCACGAAGGCCTGCGCCTGGGCATCACCGGCGTCGGCCTCAAGGACCACAGCGGCCTGCCCATGGTGGCCGGCGCCTCCAAGCAGGACTTGTCTGGTTAAACTGGGTTGAACCGATCCCGGTTCGCTCAAGTTTCAATCGGACATGCTGGACGCCCGCCAACTCGAAGCCCTGGCCGCCGTGGTCGAACACCGCGGCTTCGGCCCTGCCGCGCAGTCGCTCAATCTCACCCTGGCGGCCGTGTCGCTGCGCATCAAGTCGCTGGAAGAACACCTGGGCCAGCGCCTGCTGGTGCGCGGCAAGGCGGTGCGCGCCACGGCCGCCGGCCAGGCCCTGCTGGCCCACGTGAAGCAGCTGCAGATGATGGAGGCCGACCTGCTGGCCGGCCTGCAAGGTGGGGGCGAAGCGCGCGGCGGGGCGGCCTGGCAGAGCCTGAGCGTGGCGACCAACGCCGACTCCGTGGCCAGCTGGTTCCTGCCTGGGGTGGCGCCGCTGCTGCAGCGCCACCGCCTGCTGCTGGAAATCACCATCGACGACCAGGACCACACGCACGACGCGCTCAAGAGCGGCGACGTGATCGGTTGCGTCACCACACTGGCCGAACCCATGCGCGGCTGCGTGGCCGAACCGCTGGGCGTCATGCGCTACAGCTGTGTGGCCGCACCCCAGGTGGTGCAGCGCTGCCGCACGCCGCGCGGGGCGGTGTCGCCGCACAAGCTGTTGGCGCACCCAGCCATCATCTTCAACCGCAAGGACGCGCTGCAGGACGCCTTTCTGCTGCAGCACTTTGGCCTCAAACAGCCCAATTACCCGCGCCACTACGCGCCCGCGGTGGACGCCTTCGAACGCGCGATCGAGCTGGGCCTTGGCTGGGGCATGGTGCCCGAGCAGCACCTGCAAGGTAGGCCGGGTCTGGTGGAACTTCTGCCCGGCGCCACAGTGGACGTGACCCTGTACTGGCAGCACTGGGCGCGCGAGCCGCTGTCGGCGCAGCGGCTGACGCAGGCGGTCAAGGCGGCGGCGCATGCCGTGCTGCCGCAGGTTTCCACATGATCTGAATCGAGAGACACCCCAAAGCCCGTGCCCGATCCAGTTACACCGGGGCACGGGCCGGGCCACAGGGAGATTCCCCCCGCTCAGCAGCGGGGGAATCTCCCTACCCCGGTCTTTTCGCCAACATCTTCTCGCGCACCGCCGCCACCAGCGCCCGGCCAGTCTGCAGCACCTCCATCGGGTCCACCGCGCCCATGCTGGCCATGTCCTGCTGCACTTCCTCGCGCTTGCTGCGCGCCAGGCAGGCCAGCAGCTTCTGGCGCAGGGTTTCGTCCTCCAGGCTGCTCAGCAGTTTGGCCAGGTCGTACAGGTCGCAGCGGCCCACGGCGTCGAACAGCGACTTCTGATCGGCGAACACGAGGTCGTCCACGTCGGTGAACTGGTCGGGCGTCTTGACCTTGCGGTCGGCAAAAAACTTCTTGCCCTTGTCGTTGAGCAGTCGCACCACCTCGCTCTTGCGGAAGGTGAAGATGTCTTCCGAAAACTCGCTGCCCGCGAGCTTTTTGAGCAGCAGCGAACGGTCCACGTCCACCATGGCGGCGAACTCGTCCACGCTCACGTATTCGTAGCTCACCTTCTCGGTGTCGGCCTGGTCTTCGGTGATGCGCCGGGCCTGGTGCACGATGTCCCGGGGCGAGAAGATCACGCGCTTGCCGTTGCCGTGTTCGTCGTCGACGCGGATCAGGTGCAGGCGCATCAGCTTGCCGATGCTGTTGCGGATGTGCAGGTCCGAATGGCCCAGCAGGCCACGCGCCTGGGTGAACACATCGGTCAGCAGCGGGCTGGCCAGCACGGCAGGGCCCGCCCCGCCGCGCACCTCGTTCTTGGGCCGGCCGACCTCGGCCATGCCCAGCAACTGCAGCAGCTGCGCGTAGACCAGGATGTCGGGCTGGTAGTTGACGCGCGTGGCGATCAGTTCGTGCGCCACCTCCAGCCGCTCGACCAGCGAACGCAGCAGGCCACGGGTGAACTTGGGCGTGTCGCCCAGTTCGTCTTCCAGCGTGTCGTAGCCCACCAGGTACAGCTCGCAGTACGACCGCGCCGCGGCGTTGTTGCTGCGCCGGCCGTTGACCTGCTGGGCCGGCACGCCAAAGCACTGCCCAGGACCCAGCGTCTCGACCACCACGCGCTTTTCCTCGCGCACCATGTAGATGTCGACCGCCCCCTCCTTGATCACGTAGAGGTGGTGGGCCGGCATGCCTTCGGTGTAGAGCACGTCACCCGAGTAGAAGCGCTGCTGGGTGAAGCCCTCGTCCGGCCCCACGGGCATGGACAGGACGCTGGGACGGGCAGGAGCGGTGGTGGAGTTCATGGTGTGGCACGGCGACGGGGCCGCGACGACCGCTTCGCCCCTGACTGCCTATCGGCCACCCACGAGGGAACTTGAGATCCGGCCGCGCCCACGACACCACAGCACGCGCGACGGCACCACAGCAGACCCAAGGCTCAGCCGGAGCACGTGACCGCATACAGGGCACCCGTGGAACGGGCTCCGCCCGGCCACTGGGTGCGTCCCCCCGCGCAGCAGGGGGGAAGCCGCGTCAGCGGCGCAGGGGGGTCAGGACGGTCTCGTCTCCATGAAGCTCTGGCGCAGCGCAAGCTTGTCCGACAGGCGGGCCAGGTTCGGATAGGTGGTGCGCCACTCGATCTGCGGGAAACGAAACAGCAGGTAGCCCAGCGCGCAGCCCACGGCCACGTCCGACAGGCTGAAGTGGATGCCCGAGCAGAACGGCTTGTCGCCCAGGCCGTGGCTCATGGCCTTGAGAGCGCCATCGACTTTGCCCAGCTGGCGGTCGATCCAGGCCTGGCAGCGCTGCTCTTCGCTGCGGCCAGACCACGTGGCTTCCAGGCGCGCCAGGATGGCCGCGTCCATCAGGCCGTCGGCCAGTGCTTCCCAGGTCTTGACCTCGGCGCGCTCGCGGCCCGAAGGGGGGATGAGCTTGCCCACCGGTGACAGCGTGTCCAGGTACTCGACGATCACGCGCGAGTCGAACACCGCTTCGGCGCCTTCCATGATCAGGCAGGGCACCTTGCCCAGCGGGTTGGAGGTGGCTATGCCGGTGTCGGCGGACCACACGTCTTCTTGGACGAACTGGTAGTCCAGTTTCTTCTCGGCCATGACAACGCGGACCTTGCGCACGTAAGGGCTGGTGATGGCGCCAATGAGTTTCATGGGTCGGTGTCGTTCGGGGTTCGGGGGCGGATGCGAGCGGCCATTTTATCGACGCCCGCCGCTGCGCGCGTGCCACCCCGTCACATCCGCCCGGCGGCGCGACCCGCCGGTGGCCGCCTCCTACAATCCGGGGATGCGACCGACCTCCTCCTCCCCCGCGGCCCACGCCGCCCCCCTCACCCCCATTTCTGCCCTCTCGCCGCTGGATGGCCGCTACGCGGGTCGCCTGGCGCCGTTGCGCCCCTTCATGAGCGAACAGGGCTACATGCACCGCCGCGTGCAGGTGGAAATCGCCTGGTTCATCGCCCTGTCGGACGCCGGCTTTGACGAGTTCAAGCCGCTCTCGCCCGGTGCCCGCACCTACCTGATGGGCCTGGTCAAGAACTTCAACGAAGACGATGCGGTGGCGATCAAGGAGATCGAGAAGACCACCAACCACGACGTCAAGGCCGTCGAGTACTGGATCAAGTCCAAGTTCGACGCCCGCCCTGAACTGGAGCACGCCGCCGAGTTCGTGCACTTCGCCTGCACCAGCGAAGACATCAACAACACCAGCCACGCCCTGCAGCTCAAGGGCGGGCGCGACGCGGTGCTGCTGCCCGCACTGGACGGCGTGATCGCCAAGCTGCGCGAGATGGCCCACCAGTTCGCGGCCGTGCCCATGCTCAGCCGCACCCATGGCCAGACCGCCAGCCCCACCACCGTGGGCAAGGAAATCGCCAACGTGGTGGTGCGCCTGGCCGCTGCGCGCGAACGCATCGGCGGCGTCAAGCTGCTGGGCAAGATGAACGGCGCCGTGGGCAACTACAACGCCCACCTCTCCGCCTGGCCCGACTTCGACTGGGAAGCCTTCAGCCGCAAGGTCATCGAGACGCCCGAGCCGCTGGGCCTGGGCCTGACCTTCCAGCCGTATTCGATCCAGATCGAGCCGCACGACTACATGGCCGAGCTGTTCGACGCCATCGCGCGCACCAACACCATCCTGATCGACCTCTCGCGCGACATCTGGGGTTACGTGAGCCTGGGCTACTTCAAGCAGAAGCTCAAGGCCGGTGAAATCGGTTCGTCGACCATGCCGCACAAGGTCAACCCGATCGACTTCGAGAACGCCGAAGGCAATCTGGGCCTGGCCAACGCCGTGCTCAAGCACCTGTCGGAGAAGCTGCCAATCAGCCGCTGGCAGCGCGACCTGACCGATTCCACCGTGCTGCGCAACATGGGCGTGGGCCTGGGCTACGCCGTGCTGGCCTACCACTCGCTGATGACCGGCCTGAACAAGCTCGAACTCAACGAAGAGGCCCTGGCCGACGACCTGAACACCTCCTGGGAAGTGCTGGCCGAACCGATCCAGACGGTGATGCGCCGCTTCGGTGTGGCCGGTGCCTACGAAAAGCTCAAGGAAGTCACGCGCGGCAAGACCGTGACCGCCGAGGCCCTTCACACGCTGATCCGCAGCCTTGAGATTCCCCAGGCCGAAAAAGACCGCCTGCTGGCCATGACACCCGCCAGCTACGTGGGCAAGGCGACCGAGCTCGCACGGCGGGTCTGAAACAAGATCTTGACGAAAAATTGAAAAGGGGCCCTCGGGCCCCTTTTCAATTTTCAAGCGCACACAACACGTGCTGGAGCATCAACCCCGCTGACGCTTCGTTTGCCAGACGAGCAGGCCCAGTGCCAGCACAAGCAGGGCGCTGGTGGCCGGTTCGGGCACATCGTTTGCGGGGACCGCCGCCACGTTGAATCGGATTGCCGACATCAACGGATTGCCCGGAGAAGCGCCAAACGCCGCTGGATCGCCGTAGTTTGCGATCGCCGCGCCTTCGACACAGTCCGGCGTGTCGACGATCACACAGGCGCCCTTCACGAGATCGGCATAGAAATCGTCCGAGTAGTACATGCCCGTGTCGGCATGCACCCAAGTCTTGACCGCCGCCAGCACCTGCAGAGACTGTCCGACCCCCAGCGTGCCCAGCGACAGAGAATAGTGGCCATCGGCCCAGCCATAGTGGGCATCGGAGCCATCGTCGCCGCCGTCGTTCAGGCGTGTGCCGGAAAGTGCGAGCGTGCTGCCCGACGAGTTGGTCGTGAGCACGGCGCCCGAACTGAACAGTGTGCTGGCCCCCATCGAGATGCTGGCCAGGTATTCCGACCGCAGATACTCCCCTGCGCTCCAGGAACCGCCATAAGTCGTGTTCAGCAGGCTACCTGCGAACACATCAAAACCCATGGAAATCGCCTGCACCGTGTCCGATGTGTTGGTCAAGGTGTACAGCAGCGAAGCCCCAGAACGGCCGTGAGCCTTGCCTCCCGCAACGACGTTGACCCCATAGGCGCCCAGTTCATCTGCATAGGCCATGGAAGACGCAAAACCGGTCATGCCATAAGAGGACTGGAACGCCCTCTTTCCGGTCGACGACACTTCCGTTTGCGAATACTCACTGGTCCCATTGAAGTCACTGGAGCCAGCCGCGGCGGTGTCGAGGGCAATGACCGGTGCGGCCCAAACCCCTGCACTGCCGCAGACAGCCGACACCAAGACGCTGGCTGCCCAGCGGTTGATCGCGAAATGTCTCATCAGAAAGCACTCCCTTGAATCAAACACGCTTGTAACTATGAATCCTTGGGTTGTAACATTTTTGGTAGTGCCATTTGGCGGCCGGCGCAGCAAAAAATCACTGTCTTCGAAATACTTTTCGCGCAGCGTCCACCTGAAACCACACGATGAAGCTGCACAGCACCTGCTTCGGCTCAAGTGATGTGGCATGCGCACATCAAAGGCTGGCCACAGCGTGAAAAAGTTGCCAGAGCATTCCCGTCCGGCTTGACTTGGCTCAAACGGGACCTCCTGTTACAAACCTACAGTCACCCGCCTGCGCCCCGCTTGCCGGCGGGTCTGTCGCACACAAGCGACCCTGCATGCCAACGGAGAAATAGGCCATGGCCATCGAACTGTTCAACAAAGACGGCCATGTGTGCCTCATGTTTGCCCACCTCAGCGACGAGGGCGGCGAGGCCGTGCAGGCCAACCAGTTCCTGGTCATCGACGGCCAGCAGGGCGCCATCATCGACCCCGGCGGCAACATGGCCTACAACGAGCTGCTGCTGACCATCGGCCGCTACTTCCCGGCCAACAAGCTCACCGAGATCCTGGCCTCGCACGCGGACCCGGACATCATCGCCTCGCTGGACCGCTGGATGACCAGCACCCAGGCCACGCTCTACATCTCGCGCCTGTGGGAGCGTTTTGCACCGCACTTCTGCAAACCGGGCAAGACGGTGGGGCGCATCGTCGGCATCCCGGACCCGGGCATGCGCATCCCGCTGGGGCGCAGCGAGATCGTGGCGCTGCCCGCGCACTTCATGCACGCCGAAGGCAACTTCCAGTTCTGGGACCCGGTCAGCCGCATCCTGTTTTCGGGCGATCTGGGCGTGTCGCTGGGCACCTCGGCCGACGCGGCCAAGCCCGCCACCTCGCTGGCCCCGCTGCTGCCCCGCATGGAAGGTTTCCATCGCCGCTACATGGTCTCGGGCAAGGTGCTCAGGCTGTGGGCCCACATGGCGCGGCAGTTGCCGATCCAGATGATCGTGCCGCAGCACGGCGCGCCGCTGGCGGGCCCGGCGGTGAAGGAGTTCATCGACTGGATCGAGAACCTGAGCTGCGGCGTGGACCACCTGACGCAGGCGAACTACTGCATCCCCAACTGAGGACGGCCATTCAGGTCCCGGCCGCCCCGGCGGTCATTCGATCGCGCGTTCGGCGTAGCGGTTGAAGCGCCAGGAGCGGCCGTCGATCGTGATGCGGCGCCAGACCGCGCGCTTTTCCACCGGGCTCATCGCGGTCCAGTGCTGCACCTCGTCGAAGCTGCGGCCGCAGCCTTTGCACACGTCATCACCCTGGCTGGTGGAACAGATGGCGATGCAGGGCGTGTCGGGGGTGGTCTCGAACCACGCCAGCCACGCCGCGCGGGCCTGCTCGCTCAGCGCCGATTCGTCCACCTCGGTCTGCCGCGCGTAGGCCATGCGGCCGTACAGCTCGGCCAGCGCGTTCAAGTCCGGCCCGAGCGCGAGCGAGCCGGCACCGGCCGGTGAGCGTTTGCGCCAGTGGTTGATGGCGGCTTCAATGTCGCTGATGTGGAGGGCTGCCATGGGGACGGGATCATAGCCAGCGCCCAGCCGATCGTCTGTGGAAAGTCCGTATGCCCATGACGATCGCGCCCGGAACCCGGCCGATACAATCGCGGCACTCGAAGGGGAGTAGCCCTGCGTTTCCATGGTGTGTGCCACACCGCCATGGGCAGGCGTTCGGACCGTCGTCAACACGGAGCCTCTGGCTCCCGGCGGTCCGAGCCCGGTGATGCACCGCAGCACCGGGTCGGGCAAGACCTTTGATGGGCCCGTCCGGGCCCTTCAAGCCAGTGTCCTCCCATGGCGCGCCGCCCCGCGGCGCCCGGCAGACGCCCTTGATGCGCCCGGCCAGCCCTCACAACGAACCGGCACGGGCATGCACAGGCGGCACCCAGTGCCGGACCATTGACACATCGAGGCACTCATGGAATTTCTCACTTCACCCGCGTTCTGGGTCGCGCTGGGCCAGATCATCATCATCGACATCCTGCTCGGCGGCGACAACGCGGTGGTCATCGCGCTGGCCTGCCGCAAGCTGCCGCCCGCACAGCGGACCAAGGGCATCATCTGGGGCACCGCTGGCGCCATCATCCTGCGCGTGGTCCTGATCCTGTTCGCCATGACGCTGCTGAACGTGCCCTTCCTCAAGTTCGTGGGCGCGCTGCTGCTGGTGTGGATCGGCGTCAAGCTGATCGCGCCGGACGAAGACGGCCACGGCGACATCCAGGGCAGCGACAAGCTGTTCGCCGCCATCAAGACCATCATCGTGGCCGACCTGGTGATGAGCGTGGACAACGTGATCGCCATCGCTGGCGCGGCCCAGCACGCGGGTGAACACTCGACGCTGCTGGTGGTCCTGGGCCTGCTGATCTCCATCCCCATCATCGTGGGGGGCAGCCAGCTCGTCATCAAACTGATGGCGCGCTTCCCCATCATCATCGTGGCCGGCGGCATGCTGCTGGGCTGGATCGCCGGTGGCATGCTGGTGACCGATCCGGCTTTCGCCGACCCGGCCCAGTGGACCTGGATGCCCAAGCTGGAGCAGTCCTCGGCCATCAAATATGGCGCTGCCGTGATCGGTGCGCTGCTGGTGCTGGCCATCGGCAAGTACATGGCGGCCAAGAACCCGCCGCCGGCCGAAGCGGCCTGAGCCCCGGCAACGCGCCCATGAAGGCGGCGCCCGCAAGGGGCCGCCTTTTTTGTGGCCGCTGCGCTATGCTGGCCACATGAAATTCGTCCTCAAATGGCTGCTCGCCGCCTGCGCCTTGCTGCTGGTGGCCTACCTCTACCCCGGTGTGCAGGTGCAAAGCTTCGGCTCGGCACTGATCGCCGCCGCCGTGGTCGGCATCTTCTACACGCTGCTGCGCCCATTGATGATCGTGCTGACCTTACCGGTCACGGTGGTCACGCTGGGGCTGTTCCTGTTCGTCATCAACGCCTTGCTGTTCTGGGCCGCGGCGGGTGTGCTCGATGGCTTCCACGTCAACGGCTTCCTGGCCGCGCTGCTGGGCTCGCTGATCTATTCGGCGCTGATGCTGGTGGTGGACGCGGCGCTCAAAGGCTGAGCCGTCGGCGTCAATCCTCGCGCAAGGCGTCGCGCGCCTGCGCTTCCACTTCGCGGCGGCGCGCGTCCACGATGGCCAGCTCCATCGGATCGGCGGCGCGGTCGGCGGCGGGCAGGGCCTGAGCGGCCTTGAAATGCTCCGCCGCGCTGCCGAAATCGAGCTGCGCGGCGCGCGCCTCCCCCTCGGCACGCAAAGCCCGCAAACGCTGCCCCTGCGCCTGGTGCAACTGGGCCAGCACCTGCCAGGCCTGTGCATCGCGCGGGTGGGTCAGCACCCAGTCGTTCAGGCGCTGCGTGGCCGGCGCCAGCGCGCCGGTGGCCTGCGCCACCTGGGCCCCCAGCAGCAGGCCCGAGCGTTGCCCGCTGGCCAGCGCCGCGTCGCGCAACGCCACCGCACGGTCCGCCAGCGGCGGCTGCGACGCGCCGGGCGCCAGCCACAGCTCCATCCACAACGCGTCGGCGGCCCAGCGGGTGTCGGCACCCGCCTGGCTGGCCAGGCGCTGCGCCAGGGCCAGGCCCTGGTCGTGCTGGCGCAGGCGGTGGGCCGAGAGGGCGGCGGCGTACAGATCGGCCGGCGTCGCACCGGCCCGCAGGCCGTGCTGCAGCCAGGCGCGCCAGCGGTCGGGGCTGTTCTCGGCCAGCACCCGGGCCCGCGCGGACATGAGGACGTGCCAGGCGGTGGTGACCGGCGGCGCCACCGCCTCCGGCCGCAAGGCCAGGCCGCCCAGGGTTGGCAACGCACTCCCCGCTGTCGCCACGGGCGAGCCCGCCAAGGGCCCGACACGCGGTCCGCTGGATACCAGGGGCAGGCGCGCCTGCATGTCGGCGATGCGTTCGCTGGTCAGCGGGTGGCTGCGCAGATACGGAAAAGCGCCGTCGTCGTTGTGGCGGGCGGCCTGCTGCAGCTTGTCGAACATGGTGACGAAGCCGGTCGGATCGAACCCCGCACCGCTGAGCACGCCGAAACCCACGCGGTCGGCTTCGCGCTCCATGTCGCGCGAAAATTTCAGTTGCGTCTGCGCCGCCACCGCCTGACCACCCACCATGGCGGCGCTGGCCACCTCGGTGTTGGCGCGGGCCGCCAGCAGGGCCAGGATCATCGCGCCCATGAGCCAGGGGGCGCCCCGGTCCTGGCGGGCGATCATGCGCGCGATGTGCCGCTGCGACACGTGGCTGAGCTCGTGCGCCAGCACGCTGGCCAGCTCCTGCGGCGTGTCGGTCACGGCCAGCAGGCCCAGGTTCACCCCCAAGTAGCCGCCCGGCAAGGCAAACGCGTTCACCCGCTTGTCGCGCGAGATCATCAGCTCCCAGGCCAGGCGCTCGGCCAGCTCGGGCGGCACGTCGCCACGCGTGCGCGCCGCACCCAGCAGCGGCTGCCAGACCGCCATCAGGTAGTCGCCCAGCACCGGGTCGTCCAGGTAATCGGGGTCGCGGTAAATGTCGCGCGCGAAGCTGTCACCCAGGCGCCGCTCGGCCGCCACCGACAGCTCGGCCCCATCGCCCAGGCTGGGCAGAACCGACGCAGGCGGAGCCGACTGCGCCCGTGCAACCCCCGGCCCCGTGTTCGACAGCAGCAAGGGTGAGAGGGCCAGCGCAGACATCAAAGCCAGGCGGGCCAGCGGGCCAGCGGGTCGGGCACAACGGGTCATGACCGTATGATGCCGCGTCCCTCCGATGGTTTCTGTAAAGCTCCAGCAAAGCCCGCCATGAACGACACCCCCCACAGCCCACTGACCCACTTCGACGCCCAGGGCCAGGCCCACATGGTGGACGTCGCGGCCAAGGCCCACACGCACCGCGTGGCGGTGGCCGAAGGCCGTATCGGGATGGAGCCCGCCACCCTGGCGCTGGTGCAGAGCGGCACCGCCAAGAAAGGCGACGTGCTGGGCATCGCACGCATCGCCGGCATCCAGGGCGCCAAGAAGACCAGCGACCTGATCCCGCTGTGCCACCCCATCGCACTCACCCGCGTGGCGGTGGAATTTGAAGTCGACCCCACCACCAACAGCGTGCTGTGCCGCACGACGGCCGAATGCACCGGCCAGACCGGTGTGGAGATGGAAGCCCTGACCGCCTGCAGCGTGGCCCTGCTGACCATCTACGACATGTGCAAGGCGGTCGACCGGGGCATGACGATCAGCGGTGTGCGGCTGATGGAAAAGTCGGGAGGGAAGAGCGGGCGGTACGAGCGCGCCGACTGAGCGCCTGCCTACGGATCAGAACCCGTCCACCTGCACGAAGCCCTCAATTTTCTGAGTTTTGCGGTTGACCAGAACCGACCAGCCCGAGCTGCGAGCGACCACGGGAAAGGCCCACAAATCTTCTTCGGGCACACCGATACCTTGCAGAACGGAGCGCAGCTTTTGATCAGCCTCGGGGCCCTTTGCACGCAAAAATGAAACTGGCTTACCGCGTTCCGCCAGGATAGACAGCTGGCTGGGGCCCAAGGGAGCCCACCATCCGGGTCGCATCGACACATCCTTGCCAGCCATGGCCTGGTCAATGGACTTGAGCATTTCCTCGCTGTCTTTGGCCTTGCGCACGCCAATGGTCTTGATTCCCCAGGTCGGTAAACGGCGCAGTTCAGGCAACGCCTGCTGAAGCTCCACGGGATCAATGTCGGCTGCGATCACCACCTGGAAACGGTCTACCTCGTGCACCAGGTACACCGGTCGCGCAATGAACACCGTCCACAGCCCGTAGGTCAGGGCCGCGGCCTGCAACACAGCAATGATCGACACGTCCAACACCAGTTCGCGGCGGCGCTTGGAGATATCGAACACCGCCAGTGTCAACAGGGGCCCCAACACCACGTCCACCGCGACGATCAGCAGAAACAGCTCGCGCCCGCCCGCGATTTCGTTGTAAGGGTAGGGATACCAGACCTTGAACACCAGCAGCGCAGCCAATGCCGCCACTCCCAGACTCACGCCCAAATGCAACGCTGCGGCAACAAAACGGCTTTTCAAATGTTTGCTCATGGCCAGAGAACAGGGAAATCCACCCAGGGACTTTGGGACTGCTCCGACGCCACGCGGGCCCTGAATGCCGCATAAGCCTCGGGATACATCTGCGCAAACCGCTGCGCATAGTGGCTGAATTCGTCAGCATTTTTTGTCCATGCCGAGGTGCGCAGCTGCCACTCGAACATGCGCGGATCGGTCACGTAGCGCCACAAGACCGGTAGGGTTTTCGCATAGGCTCCGGCCGTCTGGGCGTTCACCTGTGCCGAGTTGGCCGCAGCGAATTCGGCGGCTGGACGAAAAAAGACACTGGTGTTGGCCCTTTCTGGTGCCCCCTCCGGGGCAGGCGTTGCCCAGCGAGCTCCGTCGTACAGCGCGCTCACCTTGAGGTAGTCCCGGTAAACCCAGACACACAAGGCGACACCGATCAACGCGCTGACCGTACCGTACTTGACAACGCCCCCCCAGGGAAGCGTCGGGCTGCGGGGTGTTGCCGCCGAAGGTGCCAGCCAGAGACCCGTTGCAAAACCAAACAAGAGCAGAAAGGGCGCGCTCCACAACGGCATCTCCGTCAAGGAATGCAGCAGCAACAGCGCCAGCACCGCCAAGGCCCACTGCTGCCGCTGTGCGAGAACAACCCGTTGCCCGCGCAACCAAGGCCACAAGGGCTGGGACAACACCGTCAGGGCGACGGTCAGCCAAACCAGACCTACGCCCCCCAGTTCGGCCCAGAACTGCAGCACCAGGTTGTGCGCATGGGTCAGATAACCGGGCATCTTGGGTTGATAGGGCAGTTCCACATGCCAGTACGACAGCTGCCCAAAACCCGCCCCAAAGAACGGAAAGGCGCTGCCCACATCCAGCGCGTTGGAAAAAATCAGCACCCGTCCGTTTGACAGGGCGCTGCTGCGCGCCAGCGGCGTGGCGAAATCAACCCCGAGGCCAACGGCCACCAAGGCCATGCCAAAGCCCGCAAGAGGAATCAAGACAAATCCACTGGCTGAACGGCGTGCCTTCTGCTCTCCACGCCGCAGCCACTCTGCGGCTCCCAGCCCCGCGCACAACACCAGCAAAAGAACCATGCCGACACGGGAACCGGTCACGGCGACGCCCGAGCCCAGCAGCAACGCCATCACCCAAAGTGTCGGGGTTCTCCACCCGGAAACACGCCCCGCGCGCAACAGGCTGGCCAAGCTGGCCAGGCCCAGCACCAACAAAGTGGCGGTCAGGTTGGGCTGCAACAGAGCTCCGTAGCCGCGCCCCGGCTCCGCTGGCGCGGGCACCCAAGCCTGCAACGCGGGCCAGGGCAGCACCTGGATCCAGGCCACCAATGCATTGAACACCCCTGCCCACACGAGGCCCCAGGCCACTGCCTGCCCGGCGGGCAACGGCTCCTTGCAGCTGTCCACTGCGACCCTGGCCGCAGGACCAGAGGCCGCGCAAGCGCCCAGCACCATGGCGCCCCCCGCCCCCAGTAGCCATAGCAAGGTCAACACATGACGACCGCCCCACGCCAAAGGCGACATGCCCGCAAACTGGATGGCCAGAGCGACCACCAGCACGCACCACAAGACCAGAAAGGTGGCCAGTGGGCGCCCGAGATGCAGGTACCGGGTGGATACCGATGTCGCCGGATTTTGCGAAGCGCGCAGGCCCAGGACCAGCCCCACCACAGACACCAACAGAAAAGCCAGAACGTCCCGTTCGAACTCACCGTGGGGCGGAAGCTGGCCAAACCAGCTGAAGGCCAGCGCCGTCGAGAGTGTGAGAAGGGTGTTCATGGGTCAAAAGCAGTTGAACGGCCATCCACCGTCCGCACACAAAAAAGCCCTGGACACCGCCGCGCCCAGGGCTCATGTGGTTCGGTGGCTCAGCGGCACTCGGCAGGAGTGTATTTGACCGGCAACGTGGGGGGCGTGGTGGGCAGCACAATCGTTCCCGGCCGAGGCACCAGCGAACCCGCCGCCCAACAGTCCCAGCGGATGTTGCTGCTGGGAACGACAGCGTTACCCGCGGCAGCAGCCAAGTTGGCTTGCACACCGCCACCCGCCGGGATGGCCGAAGGCGTGAGAGTCAACACATTTTGCCCCGCCGGGGCAACGGCCGTGGTGTAGGCAATCGTCACCTCGCCATTCGCCGGATTGATGTGAATACCCGTTTGCGCAGCGCCTGGCGTGGTGTAGCTGCCGACAGCATTGGCTGTCACGGCTTTCGTCGCCAGCCCGACACCGCTGAAACCAGCCGCAAATGGCTTGGAATTGGACGAGTTGTCGCCGACAGCCATCTTGGCCGTGGCGGCGAGCTGCAGGCCTTCCGATACCCGCGCCCGGACGGTGTAGTCCTGGTACGCCGGCAAGGCCACAGCGGCCAGGATCCCGATGATGGCCACCACGATCATCAGTTCGATCAGGGTGAAACCGCGATTCAATCGTCTGTTGTACATATCGTTTCCCCAATGAGAAGAGGGCGCCACGCGCCCTCTTCTGCCAACTACTGCGCCATCAGAAAACAGCGCTACGCAACATCAACGGCACTCGGAGGGAGCGTACTTCTGCTGCAACGTGGGAAGGGGAGCCGGAGCGGGCAAGTTTGCAACATCGGTACGGACAGCAACGCCTGCAGCGTAGCAGTCCCAGCGAATGTTGCTGGTGGGCGGCAGTGCATTGCCAGTCGCCGCATCAACAGCCAGAGGGGCGGCACCAGCACCGCCAGCAGCCTGCTGAGAGGGCACAAGCGTCAGCACGTTAGCACCAGCCGGAGCCACTGCAGTGGTGTAGTTGATGGTCACTTGCCCAGTCGCCGGATCGATGTTGATACCTGCGCCGCCGGGGACGTTGAACACACCAACGGGGTTGGCCGTCACGGCCTTGGTCGCCAGACCCACGCCGCTGAAACCAGCGATGAAGGGCTTGTTGTTCGCGGCGTTGTCGCCAACAGCGGCCTTGGCGGTGGATGCCAGGGTCATGCCTTCGGAAACACGGGCACGCACGGTGTAGTCCTGGTAAGCCGGCAGCGCCACAGCAGCCAGGATACCGATGATGGCCACCACGATCATCAGTTCGATGAGGGTGAAACCTTGTTGCATACGCTTCATGTGAAAACTCCTTGAGGGGATGAGTGGGTTGACGGACCCTTTCCCTTCAGCAGTTCGCGTGCCAGCTTGAAAAGCACGGTTTTTTGCGGTCTTTTTCACACATCAAGCCGCAGGGTGACGATTTGTGTCTGCCGCCACCCACCGGGTGCTGACAATTTTTGTCAGTCGACCCGATACCCACCGTTTTTTGTCACAGCTCGAAGCACATGCCGGCGCTGAGCCAGCGGATATCGTGCTTCACGTCGTCTGCGCGGTTGGGCGTCTGGTCGAAGCGTTGGATCTCTTCCATGATCAGCCCCGTCTCGGCCGGCTTGGTGTGGGTGATGTAGATCGGGTAGCGCTGGTCAGCAGCGATCTGGTCGAGCTCGGTGGCCAGGCTGCTGGGGGCCAGGTGACAGCTGCGCTGGGCCAGTTCTTTTTCGCGGTCGCTGAAGGCGGTTTCAATGACCAGCAGGGCCACAGGCAGCTGGTTGACGCGTTGCCAGAAGGCCGGATTGCGGCTGGTGTCGCCGCTGAAGACCCAGTGCCCCGACGGCGTGGCCGCCGCGTAGCCCACGGCTGGCACGGTGTGCACGGCTGGCAGCACCTCCACCGCCTTGCCGCCCACCTGCAGCACCTGGCCCACCTCGATGGGCACAAAGCGCATGAGCGGCTGATCGGCGCTGGGGATGGCCGAGAAGTCGGGCCAGATGAGGTTGTTGAAGATGTGTGCCTTCAACGCCGCGATGGTGCCGGGCAGGGCGTGCACCTGCAGTGGGCCGGCGCCGCTGGCCAGCCGCAGCGAGGCCACGGCGTCCAGCATCAGGGGCAGGCTGGCCACGTGGTCCAGGTGCGAATGGGTGAGCAGCACGTGGTGCACGCGCGCCATGTCGTCCAGCGTGAGGTCGCCCACGCCGGTGCCGGCGTCGATGAGCACATCGTCGTCGAGCAAAAAGGAGGTGGTGCGGCAGCCGTTGGCGATGGCGCCGGAGCAGCCCAGTACGCGAACCCTCATCGGTGTTGTGGTGTCAGCAGTTGGAGGCGGGCAAGCGGGCGGTGGGGCCGGCTCATTTGGTGTCGAAAGCGGTGGTGCCGTCCCAGGCGGGATCGGGGGGAGCACTTCGCATGGAGGCTACCCGGTCGGCGTACAGCCGGTAAAGGACTTTTTTGGCGTTCTGGCGCTGCAGGTTGAGCAGTTGCACGTCGCAGGCATCCCAGTCTCGCGTGCGCCAGCCGTGCAGGCATTGTTTCCACTGTGCCAGTTCGGCGGTCTGCTCCGGCGAGAGGGTGCCAGCACGGCCCAGCGGGGTGAAGATGGTCACGGCGCTGGCCTTGCCTTTGACGCGCACGCGGTCCAGCTCTTGCCAGACGTGCTGGGGCGAGGCGCTGCGGGTGGTCTCGCTGGCCACGACCTCCACCCCGTACAGGCGCGACAGGCCCTCCAGCCGCGCACCGAGGTTGACCGCATCGCCCACCACGGTGTAACTGCGGCGCATGTCCGAGCCCATGTCGCCCACGCACATGGGGCCGGTGCTCAGTCCGATGCCCACGCCAATGGCGGGCAGACCTTGTGCGGCATGCTCGCGGTTGATGCGCTCGACCTCGCGCACCATCTCCAGGGCCGCGTTCACCGCCAGGCTGGCGTGGTCGGGCGCGTCCAGCGGCGCGCCCCAGAAGGCCATGACGCAGTCGCCCATGTATTTGTCGATGGTGCCGCGGTGGCGACGGATGACCTGGGTGAGCCGGCTGAACACGGTGTTGAGCAAGGCCTGCACCTGGGTCGGTTCCATGTGCTCGGACAGCTGGGTGAAACCCCGCATGTCGCAGAACATCACCGTCAGCTCGCGCGTGGCCGCGGTCATGCTGTAGCTGTCCGGGTCCTTGACCATCTCGTCCACCAGCTCCGGCGGCACGTAGGTGCCAAAGAGCTGGGCCAACTCGCGTTTGGCGCGGCTTTCCACCAGGTAGCCGTAGCTCATGTTCAGGGCAAAGGCCAGGCCCGCGGTCACCAGGCTGCTGGCCAGCGGCAGCACCAGCCCGTGCCCGAGGTAGAGCCAGAAGTTGAACCCCACCAGCATCAACAACACGCCCAGGCTCAGCAACACGGCGCGCCCCGCGCTGAGCAGGGGCAGGCCCAGGGCCAGCACCAGGCCCGAGACCAGCAGCATGACCAGTTCATAGCCCAGCGCGTAGTCGGGGCGGACCAGCGCCTGGCCGTCCAGCAGGCTGCTGATGACATTGGCGTGCGTCTCCACGCCCGGGTAGGTCTCTCCCACCGGTGTCGATCGCAGGTCCATCAGGCCAGGGGCGGTGGTGCCCACGAGCACGATCTTGCCCTTGAGCTGGCCCGGTGCCAGGCGACCGGCCAGCACATCGGCGGCCGAGACGTAGGTGAAAGAACCGCCGTCCGGCCCGCCCGCGCCGCGGTACGGCACCAGCACCGCCAACCGTTCGTCCACGGCAACGGAGAGGGTGCTGGTCCCCTGGACCAGGCGAAGGCTCTCCAGCGCCTGGCCATCGGGGGAGCGCCAGCGCTCGTTCGCAAACCCGGGCTCCACGCTCGGCGAACCCGCCAGCAGGCGGAACATGGCCAGGGCGAGCGACTCGTAGTAGCGGCCGTCGTGCTGGGCCAGCAGCGGCAGCGAGCGCACCTCGCCGTCGCCATCGGCCAGCGCATTGAAAAAGCCCGCGCGGGGCGCCGCGGCGGCCAGCGGCTCGATGTTGGCGCCGAAACCGTTCCACTGCGTGGCGCGCAGGGTGCGGTTCTGCAACGCGCCCGCCTCCAGCACCGGCGCCGGCAGCACGCCGCTGGTGTGGCCCCCACGGTCACTGGTGAAGTAGTAGCCCAGCACCACCGGGCGGCCCTGCAGCGCGAGCGCGAACTGCGCGTCGTGGTCGAGCTGCGGGCGCAAGGCCTCCACCCGCTGGGCAAAGCCGGGCTGGTCGGCCAGCTCGGCCAGCGCCAGCCGCTGCAACTGGCGCAGCCCGGCGCTGTCATCGGGTTCGGCGAACACGGTGTCAAAGCCCAGCAAGGCAATGCCCTGCTGGTCGAACAGCGTGTCCACCAGCCGCGCCAGGTGGTCGCGCGACCACGGCCAGCGCCCCACTTCGGCCAGGCTCTTTTCATCGATGTCGACGATCACCACCCGCTCATCGCGCGTGGCGGGCAGGGTGGCGCTCAGGCGCGCGTCGTAAATGATCTCGTCCAGCCGCTGCAACACGCCCAGCTGCAGGACGCCCACCGCATGCAGCACGGCGAATATCAGGGGCAGCAGGGTGACGGCGATGCGCGGGCCGTGGCGGCCGACGCCCTGGAGGAAGGCCTGCATGGGCGGCGCGGCTGGAGAACGTGAAGGACTGTCGGGTCAGGCGAGGGCGGCGGCAAGGCCGCACCACGCGGGCCGGGCGGTCACTGCTGGATGAACTGCATCTGCGTACCGGCCAGTTCCAGCAGGTCGCCGTGACGCAGGTTGATGGCTTCGGTGCCGATGGGGCTGCCGTTGATGGTGGGCTTGGTGGCGCCTTCGACCAGCGCCACCACGTAGCCGTGCGGGCGGCGCGTGATGGCGGCCACCGCCACGCCGGGTTTGCCAATGGTGGTCACCACCTTGACCAGGGGCACTTCGCGGCCGGCGGCGGCACCCGACATGACCTTGATGGCCGCGTTGGCCACCGCGTGTGCGGGTTCGGGCGCGGCGGCCGGCGGGACCACGGCACCCGAGTTGATCACCATGGTCTTTTCGTAGTTGTCCGACGCGCCGTCGTGCACAAACTTGATCTTGTACTTGCCGATCTCGACCGTGTCACCGTTCTGCAGCTGCTGCTTCTTGATGGCCTTGCCGTTGACGTAGGTGCCGTTGGTGCTGTTGAGGTCTTCGAGGAACACGTCGGTACCCGACATCTGCATGACCGCGTGCTCGCCGCTGACGGCAAGGTTGTCGATCACGATGTCGTTGTAGGGGCGGCGGCCCAGCGTGGTGCGGTCTTTCGTCAGTTGCACTTCCTTGATGACGACACCATCGATGGAAACGATCATTTTCGGCATGGCCGACTCCTGTGGAACCTGATAACTAATTCTAAAGACTTACTACTGCCCCAGCATGCGCGACAGCAACCCCCTGCGCAAAGGCTTGGCGCGAGCTTGCGCGAGTATCACCGATATATTGTCTCGCCCGCCGCTGCTGTTGGCACCGTCGACCAGGGCGTTGGCCTTCTCCTGCAGCGTGCCCGCCCCCACCAGTATGGCGGCGATGCGGTTGTCGGGCAGCATGTCGCTCAGCCCGTCCGAGCAAAACAGGTACAGGTCGCCGTCCTCGACGCGGAATTCGTTGACTTCCAGCAACACCGTGTCTTCCACGCCCAGCGCGCGGGTCACGAGGTTCTTGTGGGTCGCGTACTGCGCCTGCTCGGGCGAGATCAGACCGGCGTCGATCTGCTCCTGCAGCAGCGAATGGTCGCGCGTGATCTGCTGGAAGCTGTCGCCGCGCAGGCGGTAGCAGCGCGAATCGCCCACATGGCCGATGAGGCAGCGCACGCCCTGGAACACACCCATGACCAGCGTGGTGCCCATGCCGGCGTACTGCGCGTTGGAGTTGGCGGCGTTGAAAATCGAGCGGTTGGCGTTGTCGATGCAGATTTCCATCGCCCGCTTGAGCTCGCGCCCGCTGGCCTCGTGGCCGCCCTCGGCCAGCCAGCGGCCCAGTTCGGCCTTGATGAAGGTGGTGGCCATGGCGCTGGCCACTTCGCCCGCGTTGTAACCGCCCATGCCATCGGCGAGCACGAGCACCTGGTTCTCGGGGTCGAGCGCGACCGAGTCCTCGTTGTTCTCGCGGATGAGGCCCGGGTCGGTCTGGGCGAAATACTCAAAGATCATGACGCGCGTTGGGTTGTCGTTGTCGGCGATCCGTCATCGTGGTCCTCGCGCACCAGAACCACGGTCGGGGCATGGGCGTCGGACGCTGGCGGGGGCTCGCGGGTCCAGGTCTGGGTCGCCTCAAATGCGTCGCCAGCCTCGGACCGATTGTCCTCCACCACCGCGGGCGCCGACAGGTCCGTTGACAGCCCTGACAGCACCGCCTGCACATCGTCGGCCCATGCGGCCCCGCTCGGGTACCGCAGCTGCGGTGCCTTGGCCAGGGTTCTGGCCAGTATATCGGCCAGCTCCGCGGGCAATTCCGGGCGCAGGGTGCGCACGTCGGGCGCGGCCTGGTTGGCGATCTGGTACATCAGCGAGGCCATGGAATCGCCGCGCAACGGCAGCTGACCGGTCAGCAGCTGGAAAACGGTGACGCCCAGCGAATACAGGTCGGACCGGCCGTCGATGTGCTGCCCCGCCAGCTGTTCGGGCGACATGAAGCTGGGCGTGCCCAGCACCATGCCGGTCTTGGTGCGGCTGGCATCGGTGATGCGGGCGATGCCGAAGTCGGTCACCTTGACCGTGTCGGCCACCGGGTCGTACATGATGTTGGCGGGCTTGATGTCGCGGTGCACCACGTTCTGGCGGTGCGCGTAGTCCAGCGCACGCGCCACGCGCACGGCAATGGACAGCACGGTCGCCACCGGTAACAGCTGGCCCGCCCGGGTGTGTTCCAGCAGGTCGCGGCCCTGCAGGAATTCCATGGCGATGAAGGCCAGGTCGTGTTCTTCGCCAGCGTCAAAAATCGTGACGATGTGCGGGTGCTGCAGGCGGCCGGCGGTTTCGGCCTCGCGGAAGAAACGCTCGCGCGCGTCCTGCAGCTCGTGACCCTCGAACTCAGCACTCAGGGCCAGGGTCTTGATCGCCACCACGCGGCCGATCTTCGGGTCGCGCCCCTGGTAGACCACCCCCATCGCGCCCTTGCCCAGCTCTTTTTCCACTTGGTAGCGGCCCAGCATGGGCTTTTCGACGCCGGCACCGTCGAGCACCAGCGTGCCGCCCGGGTGCCCGCCGCTGCCACCGAGCACCACTGTTTCCGAGAGTTGCTTGGCCCGCTGCAGGCGCTGCCGCACGTCGGGGTGCGCGGCGTCCAGCCGGGCCATGTGCTCGTAGACCGACTGCGCCTTGTTGAACTGGCGCTTGCGCTCGAAGTCCAGGGCCAGTTGCTGCAGGTTGTCCATCAGCGCCGCGCTGTGCGGCACGCGGCGCAGGCGGTCGAAGGCCAGGTCCAGCTGGCCTTGCCCCAGCAAGGCCAGCCCCATCTGGCGATTGGTCTCGGCCGACTCGGCGTCGCTGTGGCGTTTGCGTGCCTCGGTCACGCCAAAGCGGCGCGTGACCAAGGCCAGATGCCCCACCAGCAGCAGCGCAGCGGGCAGCACCAGCGGCAACCACAGCGCCGAGGTGGCCAGCAAAGCGTAGTCGGCCCCCAGCAGCAGCAGGAACAGACCGCCCGAGGCCCAGGCGCCGTGGCTGGCCGACAGGCGCGGCAACCACCACAGCAGGTGCGCCATCACCCCGACCAGCAGCACCACGACGGCCAGACCGCTCCACACCGGCTGCGCGATGAAGTGGTTCTGCAGGATGCTGGAGGCGGTGTGCGCCACGATCTGTGCCGGCGCCAGTGGCTGCGCCAGCGGTGTGGTGAACGCGGTGCCCACACCGGCGGCGGTGGCCCCGATGACCACGATTTTCCCGGCGTATTTGCTGGCCGGGATCTGGCCCGAGAGCACGTCGTAGAACGCATCTTCGGTGAACGCGGGGCGGTCGCCGTGGGCCGCGTAAAACTGCGGCCGCACACGGGCCTGGGCATCGGTGGCGATGCGCAGCCGCCCCAGCTCGATGCCCTCGCCTGGCCGCAATCGCAGGTCGGCCGGGCTCAGGTTCAGGCTGTGTGCCGCGATGGCCAGCGCCATCGACGGCACCGCGTGACCGTCGAAGTTCACCAGCAGCGCCTCCTGCCGCACAGCCCCGTCCGGGTCCTGCAGCTGGTTGAGGTGGGCCACCGCGGCCGCGGCCTCGCCGATGGGGGCAATCGGTTGCAACGACCGCTGCGCCGGCTCACCAAAACCGCTGTCGTCGGCCGGCGCGTTTTTCTGCGCAAAGGCCGGCAGCGGCTGGTCCGGGCGGCCCAGGGGCGTACCGAGTTCAAACACGGATGGAACGAGCACGTTGCCCGCCGCTGCCATGCTCTGCACCAGGCGCCCGTCCGAGTCCAGGCGCTGTTCGGCCTGGTCGATGCTGCGCACCAGCGTTTCGCGCGCCTGCGGCCCCAGGTCGGCGAGCGTGCCCCCCTCGATCTGTTCGCGCAGCGCCCGCAAGCTGTCCAGGCCGCGCGCGGTCTGGGGTTCAAAGAACAGCGCGGTGTGGGCCACGGTTTTGGCACCGGCGGCCTTGAGCTTGTCGATCAGCTCGGCGTGCACCTCGCGCGGCCAGGGCCAACGCCCGATGTTGGCAATGCTGCGGTCGTCGATGGCGATCACCGCGATGCGCTCGCTGGGCGCCCGCTCGCTGTGGCGCATCGCCGCGTCGTACAGGCGGCGTTCGAGCCCGTCGAGCAGATCGGTCGTGGCGTGCAGCACCAGCACCACCGCGGCGACCGCCAGCACCAGCCAGGCATCGGCGCGGCTGCGCCGCCGGCGCGCCTTGGGCGCCGGCATGGGCTGGGGTTCAGAGGAAGACGGGGTCGGTTTCCGGGTGGACATGGTGGCGGGTGGGCGTCGTGCGGCAGGGCTGTTGCCGCGCGACCGGTGTTGTGTCAGGGTATCGGCAAAGCCGAAGACCACTGGAGCGTTGCATTTTGTTGCATTTGCCGCGCCGCAGCAATCACCCAACGCTGATGAGCAGCCCACTTCCGCTGCGCCCATGAAAAAAGGCAACGCAAGCGTTGCCTTTTGCACATCCGCGAACGGTGCGATCAGAGCTGGGCTTTGAGCAGCTTGCCCAGTTCGGACGGGTTGCGCGTGATGACGAAACCGCACTCTTCCATGATGGCGAGCTTGGCATCGGCCGTGTCGGCACCGCCGGAGATCAGCGCACCGGCGTGGCCCATGCGCTTGCCGGGAGGAGCGGTCACGCCAGCGATGAAGCCGACGATGGGCTTCTTCATGTTCGCCTTGCACCACATGGCGGCTTCGGCCTCGTCCGGACCGCCGATCTCGCCGATCATGATGACGGCGTCGGTGTCGGGATCGTCGTTGAAGGCTTTCATCACGTCGATGTGCTTCAGACCGTTGATCGGGTCGCCACCGATGCCGACGGCGCTGGACTGGCCCAGGCCGACTTCGGTCAGCATGGCCACGGCTTCATAGGTCAGCGTGCCCGAACGGGACACGACGCCGATGCGGCCCTTGCGGTGGATGTGGCCGGGCATGATGCCGATCTTGATCTCGTCGGGCGTGATCAGGCCGGGGCAGTTGGGGCCCAGCAGCAAGGTCTTCTTGCCACCGGCGGCTTCCTTGGCCTTCATGCGGTTGCGCACTTCCAGCATGTCCTTGACCGGAATGCCTTCGGTGATGCAGACGGCCAGGTCCAGATCGGCCTCGACGGCTTCCCAGATGGCGGCTGCAGCCCCGGCGGGCGGCACGTAGATCACCGACACGGTGGCGCCGGTCTGCTGGGCGGCTTCCTTGACGGTCGAGTAGATCGGAATGTTGAAGATCGACTCGCCGGCCTTCTTCGGGTTCACGCCGGCCACGAAGCAGTTCTTGCCGTTCGCGTATTCCTGGCACTTCTCGGTGTGGAACTGACCGGTCTTGCCCGTGATGCCCTGGGTGATGACCTTGGTGTCTTTGTTGATGTAGATCGACATGGTGTTTCTTCTCCGGGCTTGGCTTATTTGACGGCGGCGACGATCTTGGTCGCGGCTTCGGCCATGGTGTCGGCGGCGATGATGGGCAGGCCGGATTCGGCCAGCATCTTCTTGCCCAGTTCTTCGTTGGTGCCCTTCATGCGCACGACCAGCGGCACGTTCAGGTTCACGGCCTTGCAGGCGGTGATCACGCCGGTGGCGATGGTGTCGCACTTCATGATGCCGCCGAAGATGTTGACCAGGATGCCCTCGACCTTGGGGTTCTTGAGCATGATCTTGAAGGCTTCGGTGACCTTCTCGGGGGTGGCACCGCCGCCCACGTCCAGGAAGTTGGCCGGCTCGCCGCCGAACAGCTTGATGGTGTCCATGGTGGCCATGGCCAGACCGGCGCCGTTGACCAGGCAGCCGATGTTGCCGTCCAGGGAGATGTAGGCCAGGTCGAACTTGGAGGCTTCGATTTCAGCGGGATCTTCTTCGTCCAGATCGCGGTAGGCCACGATTTCGGGGTGCCGGAACAGCGCGTTGGCGTCGAAGTTGAACTTCGCGTCCAGGGCCATCAGGTTGCCCTTGGAGTCGCAGTTCAGCGGGTTGATTTCCACCAGGGACGCGTCGGTGTCCATGTAGCACTTGTAGATCTTGGCGAAGATGTCGACCGCCTGGTCCACGGAAGCGCCGGTCAGGCCGATGGCGGCCGCCACCTTGCGGGACTGCGCTTCGGTGATGCCGGTCAGCGGGTCGATCATCTCGGTGACGATCTTCTCGGGCGTGGAATGGGCCACTTCCTCGATGTCCATGCCGCCTTCGCTGGAAGCGATCAGGGCCACCTTCTGGGTCGCGCGGTCGGTCACCAGCGACACATACAGTTCGTTCTTGATGTCGGCGCCGTCTTCGATGTACAGGCGGCGGACCTTCTGGCCTTCGGGGCCGGTCTGGTGCGTGACCAGCTGCATGCCCAGGATGTCGGTGGCGCGGGCCTTGACATCGTCGATGCTCTTGGCGACCTTCACGCCGCCACCCTTGCCACGGCCACCGGCGTGGATCTGGGCCTTGACCACCCAGACCGGGCCGCCGAGTTTCTGTGCGGCTTCCACCGCTTCTTGCACCGTGAACGCGGCGATGCCACGGGGCACCGGCACACCAAACTGACGCAAGATTTCCTTGCCTTGGTACTCGTGAATTTTCATGAGGTCTCTCTCGGACTGGGGGTTGTTTGATCCGGCCGGAAGGCACGGCCGGCCCACGAGGGGGGTTCGCGCGGCGCCGGCGACTGTATCATGGTGCAGCGCACCACACTATATAAGCAGCGGCTTACATAATGCATAATTATAGGAGCCGTTCGCTGAACCCTGACTGACACGAACAGGACCCCGCCATGGCCAAGATCTTCATCGACGGCGAAGCCGGCACCACCGGGCTGCAGATCCGTGAACGGCTGCAAAAAATGCCCGCCGTCCAGCTGCTGAGCATCGCACCCGAGCGCCGCAAAGACCCCGACGCCAAGCGCGAACTGATGGCCCAGGCCGACCTGGTCATCCTGTGCCTGCACGACGACGCGGCCATCGGGTCGGTCGCCATGATCGACAGCCTGCTCGGCCGCAAGCCGCGCATCATCGACGCCTCCACCGCCCACCGCTGCCACGACGGCTGGGTGTATGGCTTCCCCGAACTGAGCGCCGGACAGCGTGACGCGGTGCGCCAGGCCGACCGCGTGGCCAACCCCGGCTGTTACGCCACCGGCGCCATCGCGATCCTGCGCCCGCTGGTGGACGCCGGCCTGCTGCCCCAGGACTTCCCGGTGTCGCTGCCCTCGGTCAGCGGTTATTCCGGCGGCGGCCGCTCCATGATCGAAGCCTACGAAGCCGGCACCGCGCCGCTGCACGAGGCCTACGCCCTGGGTCTGGCGCACAAGCACATCCCCGAAATCCAGCGCTACACCGGCCTGAGCCGCCGTCCGATCTTCATCCCGGCCGTGGGCAATTTCCGCCAGGGCATGCTGGTGCAACTGCCCCTGCACCTGGACGAGCTGCCTGGCCAGCCCAAGGCCAGCGACCTGCACGACGCGCTGGTGGCGCACTACGCGGCCAGCGCCGCCAACGGCGGCTGGGTCAGCGTGCTGCCGGCCACGGCCGACGGCAAGCTGGATGCCACAGCCCTGAACGACACGAACCAGCTCGAACTGCGCGTGTTCGCCAATGAGGCACACCGCCATGCGGTGGTGATCGCCCGTCTGGACAACCTGGGCAAGGGCGCCAGTGGCGCTGCCGTGCAGAACCTGCAGCTGATGCTGGGGGAGTAGGTCCCCCCCCGCGCCGCCTGCGGCGTCACCCCCCAGGGGGCAACGCGAGTGGCCGGGCGAAGCCCGTTCCACCGCGTTTGCTGGATGGGGACACGCGCTCCGACCATCTCCAAAGCCCACGACGGTCCGTGGGTTCAGTCGTCTTCGCTGCCTCGAACGACGCGTCGAATCGCTTCGGCGCCAAAGCCGCGTGACGCCAGGAAGCGCATCTGCTTCGCCCGGCCGGCCGGGTCGGTCGTCGGTTCGCCGAATTTCTTGCGCCAGACTTCGCGCGCCCGTTCGAGTTCGGTGCCGCGAAGGCTATCCACCGCTTCGGCCACCGCTTCCGCGCTGATGCCCTTGGCCTGCAGCTCCTGCTTCACGCGCCCGGTGCCCAGGCGGGCGGCGCGGCGGTGCAGCACCGAATCGACCACGCGCTGTTCGTCGATGAAGCCCTTGGCCTGCAGCTCGTCCAGGGCACGCTGCAGTTCGCCGGGTTCGGCCTCGTGGGCCCGGAGCTTCTGTTCCAGCTCGGCACGCGAATGCTCGCGGCCGGCCAGCAGCCGCAGCGCGCGGCCCTTGAGCGAAATCTGCTCGAAACCCACCGCGCTTTATTCGGCAGCGGCGTCGGCCTCGGCGGCCTTGGCCTTTTTGCCCTTGGCCGGGGCGGCCGCTTCCGGCGCGCTGTCCACCGGCAGCAGCGGCACGCCCAGCTCGGTGCGCACCTTGTTCTCGAT
>NZ_JBPCSJ010000500.1:0-3261 GCF_051007235.1 Hydrogenophaga sp.
CACCACACTCACCGCGCCTGCCCTGCTGGCCGCCCTGCAAGCCATCGAACTGGCCCACGGCCGCGAACGCCCCTACCGCAACGCCCCCCGCACGCTGGACCTGGACCTGCTGCTGTACGGCGAGGGGCGCATCGAATCACCCGAGTTGACCGTGCCGCACCCGCGCATGTGGGAACGAGCGTTTGTATTGATACCGCTGAGCGAGGTGGCGCCAGACCGGGTGACCGAGGCGATGCTGGGATCGGTGGCCGACCAAGCGATCCAGCGACTGTAGGGTCCATCCCGGCGCGCAGGCCTTGGTACCGGATGCCGCGGAATGGGCTCCGCACCACCGCCGGCATTGCCTTTGTGGGGTGACGCCGCAGGGAGTCCTTCAAGGCGCCAGCCGCTCCCGCAACCACCCGCCATCATCTTGCAGGGTGTAGCGGAGCCGGTCGTGCAGGCGGCTTTTGCGGCCTTGCCAGAACTGCCAGGTGTCGGGTTTGAGGCGGTAGCCGCCCCAGTGCGGCGGGCGCGGCGGGTGCAGCAGAAACTGGGCGCCGTATTTGGCGGCGTTGGTCACCAGCACGGTGCGGCTGTCGATGACTTCGCTTTGCGGGCTGGCCCAGGCGCCGATGCGGCTGTCCAGCGGGCGGCTCTTGAAGTATTCGTCGCTTTCTTCGTCGCTGACTTTTTCGACGATGCCTTCGATGCGCACCACGCGTTCCATCTCGACCCAGTGGAACTGCAGCGCCGCGTACGGGTTGCCGGCGAGTTCGCGGCCTTTCTGGCTGTTGTAGTTCGTGTACCAGACGATGCCGCGGGCGTCGTAACCCTTGATGAGCACGACGCGGGTGCTGGGGCGCAGGTCCGAGCCGACCGTGGCCAGCGTCATGGCGTTGGGTTCGGGCACTTCGCCCTTGATGGCTTCGTTCAGCCACTGGTCAAACTGTTGCAGCGGGTCGGCGTGCGAGGCGGTTTCGCTGAGTTCGGCTTTTTCGTAGCTCTTGCGCAGGTCGGCGATGTTCATGGTGTGGGTGTTCTCTTGTTCAATCATTCAAGATCATCCGCCAGCTTCAACAACCGGGCCAGCGAACGGTCTTCGATGCCGTGGCGGCGCAGGCCGTCCAGCGTCTGGCGCGCGTAGTCCAGCGTGCTGCCGTAGCGGCCGCGTGCATGGGCAAAGATGTCGCGGTACTGCGCCTCGCTCAGGTGGCCGGTGTGGTTGGGGCTGTTGGGGTGCAGGGTGAACGCCAGGGCGGGCACGGGGCCCTGCGCGGTGTCGGCGCGCAGCCATTTGGGGTCGTACACCGGGTTGGGCATTTCGCGTGCCCACAGGGCGGGCATGGCGGCTTCCACCTGGTCGTGCGGCAGGCGCAGGGCCATGCCGGTGCAACTGCCGCCGCGCATCAGGGCAAAGACCAGTCCGGGCCGTTCGGGTGTGCCGCGGTTGACGCGGCTGTACATGTGCAGGCAGCGGTGGTAGCCGTGCACGGTGGCGATGCGCTGCTCGGCGGCTTCAAACTCCGGTCGCCAGACCAGCGAGGCGTAGCCGAACACCCAGAGGTCCGCACGCGGACCCAGGCTGCGCCACTGTTGCAGGGTCTGTTCCATCATCTGCGCGCCGTCGCGTTCGGCCGGCACCCAGGTGGCGGGGCGGGGCGTGCGGGGCACTGGGGGGCAAGGGTCGGCCATTACAATCAGAGGCTGTATTTGTCAGTCTTTTGCATTCTTTCGCGGCCTTTTGGCGGCCGCGAGGTGCAGATCGGCTTCGATCCATTCACCACGATTCTCAAGGAGTATTGCCCATGTCTTCACAAGACAACGATCAGGACATTCGTGTCGTCGCTGCGGTTCTGATGTCCGCCATCCTGCTGGCCGTTGGCCTGGCCGTGGGCATTGGCATTCACAAGGCCCGCGGCGGGGCGGGCGAGAAGGTCGCTGCACCCGCTGCGGCGGTGGAAGCCGCCCCGGCCGCACCCACGGCCGACGCTGTGGTGGCTGCACCGGCCGCCGCGCCGGTGGGTGACGACGCCAGCGTGGTGGTGGACAACGGCGTGGTGAAGTTCTACTTCGCTTCCGGCAAGGCCGACCTGGCCACCGGCGCGGTCGAAGCCCTGGGCGACGCCGTGGCCGCCGCCAAGGCGGGCAAGAAGCTGGTGATCTCCGGCTTCCACGACACCACCGGCGACCCGGCGAAGAACGCCGAGCTGGCCAAGCTGCGCGCCTTTGCGGTGCGCGACGCGCTCAAGGGCGCGGGTGTGGACGAAGCCAGCCTGGAACTGAAGAAGCCCGAAGAAACCGCAGGCGGCGCTGGCAGCAACGCCGAAGCGCGCCGCGTGGAAGTGATGATCGCGCAGTAAGCAGGTCTTCCGCAAAGACAAAAAAGCCCGGCACTGCCGGGCTTTTTGTTTTTCAGCGCCAGAGTGTTCAGCGCAAGCCGGCGCCTGCGGCGTGTTCGGCCCGCTGGATGAGTTCGATCTTGTAGCCGTCCGGGTCCGTGACGAAGGCGATGACGGTGGTGCCGCCCGCCACCGGGCCGGCCGCACGCGTGACGTTGCCGCCGGCCGCCTTGATTTTCTCGCAGGCGGCGTAGGCATCGGGCACGCCCAGGGCGATGTGGCCGTAGGCGGTGCCCAGCTCGTACTGCTCCACGCCCCAGTTGTAGGTCAGCTCGATCTCGGCCTGGCCCGGGTTGCCACCGTCAAAGCCCAGGAAGGCCAGCGAGTACTTGTACTCGGGGTTTTCCGAGGTGCGCAGCAGCTGCATGCCCAGCACCTGGGTGTAGAAGTCGATGGAGCGCTGCAGGTTGCCCACGCGCAGCATGGTGTGGAGGAATCGCATGGCCAGAGGTCTTTCTCGGGGAGGTGAAAGCCGCGGATTATGTGGTGGCGCCAGCCTGCTGGCTTGTGTTGCAGGTCAAAGACCAGGCAGGTGGTGGTGGCGTGGGCGTGGAGCGTGCCGTCGGGGTCGACCCGTCCTCAGCGCGTGCCGCTCGCCGGCGCGGGCGCGGCCGCCAGCCGGGCCGCCAGGGTGTCGTGGCCCGCGGCGCGCGCGTGTTCGGCAGCGTTCCAGCCCTGACGGTCGGTGATCGTGGGGTCCGCACCCGCGGCCAGCAGCACGGCCACCAGGTGATCGTCGTTGGCGTCGGCCGCGACCATCAGTGCGGTGCGACCCTGGCGGTCGGTCTGGTTCACGTCGGTGCCCTGGTCCAGCAGCCGGCGCACTTCGCCGGCCTGGCCGGCGGCCGCGGCCGCCAGCAGCGCAGGCAGGCGGGCGGGC
>NZ_JBPCSJ010000501.1:0-26637 GCF_051007235.1 Hydrogenophaga sp.
GTCATCTGGACCAAGGCACTGTCCAAATTCACGCCGGATTATTCGGTGGAGTTTCTGCCGACCAACCCCTGGATTCATCAGCCTTTTGAGAGCTATGACGCCTTGCGTCCGCAGCAGCTGATTGAAAAGTGGAGCGTGTAGGTATTTCTGCCCCCGCGCTCCGCCGCTGCGCGGGTCACTGCCCCCCGAGGGGGCGCAGCCGGCCTTGGGGCGGCCCGGCGGACAGCTGGCCCGCAAATTCATGTCGGCCGCGCGCGCCGCCGCGCGCAACAAGCCGTTCATCGTGGTCAAGGCCGGGCGCTCGGCCGCGGGGCAGGCGGCCGCGGCCGCGCACACCGGCGCGCTGGCGGGGTCGGACGCGGTGTTCGACGCGGCCATCGCCCGCGCCGGCCTGCTGCGCGTGCTCACCCTGCCCGACCTGTTCCTCGCCGCCGAAACCCTGGCCCGTTTCCGCGACGGGCCGTCGGAGCAACTGATCGTGCTCACCAACGGCGGCGGTGCCGGCGTGTTGGCGGCCGACGAGGCCGCCGCGCTGGGCGTGCCACTGGCGCCGCTGGACGAGGCGATGCGCACCCGGCTCGACGCGGTGCTGCCCGCCAACTGGTCGCACGCCAACCCGGTGGACATCATCGGCGACGCGCCGGCCGAGCGCTACGTGGCCGCGCTGGACGCACTGGCCCACGACACCGCCAGCGCCGTGCTGTTCATCCACGCGCCCACCGCCATCGTGCCCAGCGCCGACATTGCGCAGGCCGTGCTGCCCGCCGTCACCGCCGAGCCGCGGCGCGTGCTGGGCAGCTGGCTGGGCGACCGCGCGGTGGCGCAGGCGCGCCAGACCTTCCGCGACGCGGGCGTGCCCGACTACGCCACACCCGAAGACGCGGTGCGCGCCTTCTCGTTCCTGCGCACCTACCGCCGGCACCAGACCGAACTGCTGCAGACCCCGCCCGCGCGCGACGCACAGCGCGCCATGGACCTGGCCACCATCCGCACCATCGCCGAAACCGTGCTGAGCGAGGGCCGCGAACTGCTGACCGAACCCGAGGCCAAGCAGCTGCTGGCCGCTGCCGGCCTGCCGGTGGTGCGCACGCAGGTGGTGGGCCCCAGCGCCGACGCCGCGGTGGCGGCCGCCGACGCGCTGGGCTACCCGGTGGTGCTCAAGATCCTCTCGCACACCATCAGCCACAAGAGCGACGTGGGCGGTGTGCGCCTGGCCATCGCCAGCGCCGCCGAGCTGCGCCAGGTGGCCACCGACATGCTGGCGCGCGTGCGCTCGCTGCGGCCCGACGCCGACATCCAGGGCTTCACCGTGCAGCCCATGATCAGGAAACGCCACGCGCACGAACTCATCGTGGGCACCAGCGTGGACCCGCTGTTCGGCCCCGTCATCCTGTTCGGCGCCGGTGGCACGGCGGTGGAGGTGATGGCCGACAGCGCGCTCGCGCTGCCGCCGCTCAACACCCCGCTGGCGCTGGCCCAGATCGGCCGCACCCGCGTGCACAAGCTGCTGCAGGGCTACCGCGACTGGCCCGCCGCCGACGTGGACAGCGTGGCCCAGGTGCTGGTGAGCGTGTCGCAGCTGCTGGCCGAGGTGCCCGAGATCGCCGAGCTGGACATCAACCCCCTGCTGGTCAACGACGAAGGCGCGGTGGCGCTGGACGCGCGGGTGCGCGTGTCGGCCGCGCGGCCGGCGGGCGCGGCGAACTTCGCCATCCAGCCCTACCCGGTGGAGCTGGTCGAAACCTGGGACTGGCACCACCACGGCACGCACGAAACCGTCACGCTGCGCCCCATCCGCCCCGAAGACGAGCCGCAGCACCGCGCCTTCCTCGAACGCCTGGACCCGGAAGACATCCGCCTGCGGGTCTTCTACAGCCGGCGCAGCATCGAGCACACCGAACTGGCGCGGCTGACCCAGATCGACTACGCGCGCGCGATGGCCTTCATCGCCACCCGCGCGCTGGAGGGCGGCAGCGAAGAGACCCTGGGCACCGTGCGGGTGGTGATCGACCCGGACAACCGCGACGCGGAGTTCGGCGTCATCGTGCGCAGCGACCTCAAGGGCGGCGGCCTGGGCCGCAAGCTCATGCGCAAGATGATCGGCCACCTGCGCGCGCGCGGCACCCAGCGCATGGTGGGCACGGTCCTGCGCGAAAACGCCGGGATGCTGGAACTTGCGCGCGCGCTCGGCTTCGAAGAAGACCACCCCTCCGGCGCCCCCGCGGACCACGATCTGCGGGCCATCGCGCTGGACCTGCAAGCCCCGCCCCGCCGCTGACCTCCCGCGGGGTGCACGCCATCGACGGAGCCCGCCATGCCCCCCGCCGCCCTGCCAGCCCCTTTCAACGGTGCCAACGCTTTCACGCCGTCACGCCGCGCCCTGCTGATGCGCGGCGCCGGTCTGGTGGCCGCCACCGCGGCCCCCGCCTGGCTGACGCCTGCGCTGGCCCAAGACCAGCCCCTGCGCCCCACGCCGAGCCAGACCGAAGGGCCGTACTACCCCTTGGTCCTGCCCGCCGACAGCGACGGCGACCTGCTGCGCAACGGCGCCGCCCGCTACGCCAAGGGCCAGGCTGTGTGGATCACCGGCACCGTGACCGACACCCGCGGCACGCCGCTGGCCGGTGGTGTGGTCGAGATCTGGCAGTGCGACCAGGACGGCCACTACCACCACCCCGGCGATGGCGGGCGGGCCGACCCGGCCTTCCAGGGCTTTGGCCAAGTCACCCTGGGCAAAGACGGCCGCTACCGCTTTCGCACCCTCAAGCCCGCGCCCTACAGCGGCCGCACGCCGCACATCCACGTCAAGATCAAACTGGACCGGCAGGAACTGCTGACCACGCAGTTCTATGTGCAGGGTGACCCGGGCAATGAACGCGACTTCCTCTGGCGCCGCCTGAGCGCCGAAGGCCAGGTGGCCTTGACACGGCCGTTTGTGAACGGTCCGGACGGCCTGCAAGCGCAGTACCCTGTCGTCGTCCAGGCATGACCCCACGGCACCGGGACCTGTTCGCGAGCTTCTAAGCTCGGCGCATGGATTCCCTCTCGCAAATCGCCCTCGGCTCGGCGGTCGCCATCGGCGTCATGGGCCGCCGCACCGCCGTCTGGAAAGCCGCCACGTGGGGCGCCATCGCCGGCACCCTGCCCGACCTGGACGTGGTCATCGACCACGGGGACGCCCTGCTCAACATGGTGCTGCACAGAGCCGAGAGCCACGCCCTGCTCTACCTCACGCTGTTCGCGCCGCTGCTGGGCTGGGTGGCAGCGCGACTGGACCACTCAGCCGGGGGATTCCAGCGCCGAGCCGCCCCAAGCTGGAATCGCGCCCCCACGGGGGGCAGCGACCCGCGCAGCGGCGGAGCGTGGGGGCATTGGACCCTGGCGCTGTGGCTGGTGCTCATCACCCACCCGCTGCTGGACGCCATGACCGTCTACGGCACCCAGCTGCTGCTGCCGTTCACGAACCATCCGTACGGCGTGGGCAGCATGTTCATCATCGACCCGGCCTACACCCTGCCGCTGGTGGTGGGCGTGGTCGCCGCGCTGCGCACCCGCGACGCGGCACGCGGCCTGCGCTGGAACGCCCTGGGCCTGGTGCTGTCCACCACCTACCTGGCCTGGAGCGTGTTCGCACAGGCCCACATCGAGCAAGTGGCGCGCGCGTCCCTGCGCGACCAAGGCATCGTGGCAGAGCGGCTGCTGGTCACGCCCGCCCCGCTGCAGACCCTGCTCTGGCGCGTGGTCGCGCTGCCCGACGACCCGGCCGCACCGGTGTTCCGCGAGGCCTACGTGTCGGTGTTCGACGGGGAGCGCCCCCCGCGCTGGGTCGCGCACGACCGTGGCACCGCCCTGCTGGTACAACACGCCCAGGCCGAGCCGGTGGCCCGCCTGACCGCCTTCACCCACGGCTTCGTCAAGGCCGCCGCCACGCCCGACGGGCAACTGCGCATCACCGACCTGCGCATGGGCCAGGAGCCGGACTACGTGTTCGCTTTCGACCTGGGGCCGCTGGACGCTATGGGCTCAGAGCCCGCGGTGCAGCACAGCGCCCGCCCACCCACCGGGCCGGCGCTGCGCTGGATCGGTCAACGCATGTGGGGGCGGGATGTGCCGCAGCCCTGGCAAGGCGCCCGCTGAGCGCGCACTGGACGGCGCTTGCACACCGCTCCTCTGATTTGTACAATTTCACGTACATATCAGGAGCCTACATGGATGCCATCACCTACAGCACCGCCCGCGCCCACCTGGCCAGCACCATGGACCGGGTGTGTGAAGACCACGAACCGATCATCATCACCCGCAACAGCGAGCAGTCGGTGGTGATGCTCTCGCTGGAAGACTTCAACGCCCTGGAAGAAACGGCTTACCTGCTGCGCAGCCCCGCGAACGCGCGGCGCCTGCTCTCGGCCATGAAACAGCTGAGCGAAGGACGCGGCCAGGAACGCCAGCTGATCGAAGAATGAAACTGGTCTTCGCCGACGAAGCCTGGGAGGACTACCTCCACTGGCAGAAGCAGGACCGCAAAATGGTCGAGCGCATCAACAAGCTCATCAAGGAAGTGATGCGCGAACCCTTTGCCGGTGTGGGCAAACCGGAACCGCTCAAACACGCGCTCTCAGGTTTCTGGTCCCGCCGCATCAACGACGAACACCGGATGGTCTACCGGGTGGAAGGCGACGAGCTGCAGATCGTGCAGTTGCGGTTGCACTATTGACGCGCTACAGCGTCACCAGTTGGTCGGGGAATGCCTTCCCCCACGTCAGCAGGCGATAGCGGCGCAGACTGGGCACGTAGTACGGATCGTGCTAGATCAGTGTCACCGCGCGCTCCCGCGAGACAACCTCCAGCACCCACAAGCCGCCGACAAAGGCCTCACCAGGTGCTTCACGCAGGCCACCCGCCATGCGAATTTCATCGACGTGCCGTTCCAGGTAAGCGAGATGCAGTGCTTCACGCTCACACCGCACGTCCATCATTCCCGGTTCGTCATCGAAAAACACCACCCAGCGTGCCACGTCGACCTCCTGATCAGGCCATCAGCAGCGTGATGACGATGATCGCCACGCCGATGGCGAGGTTGACGCTGACCCAGGTGCGGATGCTGCCCAGCGCGGCGCCGCCGGCGGGCCAATCCTGGGCCGCCACCGCCTTGCTCAGGCGCTTGAACAGCGCGAAGCGGATGTGGCCGAAGATGCCCACCATCTCGATGCCCAGCGTGGCCATGAGGGTCCAGTCCAGCGGCATGTTGAACGACAGGCCGGCCTGCACCGTCTCCTTGGCCACGCGGCCGATCATCCACAGACCGGTGGTCAGCACCACCACGATGGCCACCAGCACCGCCGAGAAGAAACGCTGCAGCACACCGTGCATCAGCGGCACGCGCTGCGGCGCTGGCAGCTGCATCGCGGCCGGGCGCAGGAAGAAGTGGGCGAAGACCATGCCGCCGATCCAGACGACGATGGACAGGATGTGCAGCAGCTTGAGGATGGCGTAGATCATGGAAGCAAACGTCGATGGAGGTGAGAAATGATGACAGCGATCCCCCACAACGGGGTTGTCGACCGCCGGAGTACTTGACTACAGTGAGGGCATTGCCGATTCCTGTCCCCACCTCAAGAGGTTCCCATGCCCTCCTACCTGATCGATGTCTCCGTTGCCGGCACGCAGTACGACCTGGCCACCAACGACGTGCTGGCCGTGACCTCCGGCGGCTCGCTGTTCTACGACCCGGGCCTGTACGCGTCCGTCCCGGCCATCTCCGCCAGCTATTCCAACCGGCTGATGGTGGCCGGCTCGGTGATGTCGACCTACACCGCCATCGAACTGGGCACCCCGAACGGCGTGCCCTCCAGCAATGGCTACAGCACACTGCATGTGCAGGCTGGCGGCATCGTGCACAGCTTCCGGGGCGCAGCCCTCTCGGTCTCGGGTACCAACCAGTACGTGAAGAACGAGGGCACCCTCAGCGGATACGTGGGCATCACCAGCGGCTTTTTCGACTCCGCCTACGCGAACGGGCTGTCCATCCAGAACGCCGGCAGCATCAGCGGCGAAGACTCGGGGATCCGGGCCATCCTCATGACGGGGCCCTTCACCCTGGGCAACACCGGCTCCATCACATCCTTCAAGTCGGAGACGAACAACAGCTACAGCCAGCTGGGCTACCTCAACGGTGCGGTGGTCCTGGGGGGCAATGGCGTGAGCGTGAACAACGCCGGCACCATCCTGTCCAGCGCCACCAACGGGTATGGCGTGGCCGTGCAGGGTGACGCAGCGCAGGTGCTCAACAGCGGTCTGATCCAGACCGCATCGACCAACGCTGGCCGGGCCGCGGTCGACCTGATCACCCAGACCGGGCAGACGGCGCTGTTCAACAACAGCACCGGGGGGCGGGTGGTCAGCGCGCTCACCGCGGTCGAAGGTGGCGACGGCAACGAACAGGTTTTCAACGCCGGCAGCATCAGTGGCCATGTGCGACTGGGAGCGGGCACCGACCTGTTTGACGGCCGCGGCGGCACCGTCATGGGTCTGGTGGACGGCGGCGCCGACAACGACACGCTGTGGGGCGGGGCCGGATCGGACAGCCTGCTGGGCGGACTGGGCAACGACGACCTGCGCGGCCTGGGCAACGACGACGCCCTGGACGGCGGCGACGGCTTGGACACCCTGCTGGGCGGTCTGGGCGACGATACCCTGCTGGGTGGTCTGAACGCCGACACGCTCAACGGCGGCGCCGGTGATGACCTGCTGCAGGGCGGACGCCAGAAAGACCGGCTGATCGGCGGCGCCGGGGCCGACGTCTTCCAGTTCCTCAACCTGGACACCGGTGTGGGCGCTGCCGCCGACGTGATCGTGGACTTCACCAAGGGCGTGGACGACATCGATCTGTCCGCCATCCGGGCAGGCCAGATCTTCATCGGCAGCGCCGCGTTCGGCAACGTCGCTGGCCAGGTGCGGTATGCGGCCGCCACCGGTGTCTTGCAGGGCGACACCAACGGCGACGGCGTGGCCAACTACGAGATCGTGCTGACCGGCAAGCCGGCCATCACCGCTGCCGATCTCATTCTCTGAAGGCGTCCTGGACTCAACGGGCAACGTCGGTCAGCATACCGGCGCTGTCGCGCCGCTGCAGCCGGTAGGGCGGCAAGCCCTTGAGCATGCGACGGCCATACGACTGGCGCAACAAGCGCGCGTCGTAACAGACCACCACCGCCTCGTCGGTCTCGGTGCGCAGGGCGCGGCCGGTCCACTGCAGCAGGCGGGCACCCGTGGCGGGCACCACCAGTTCGCTGAAGGGGTCGCGGCCCTGGGCCTTGAGCCAGTCGGCCCGCGCCTGGCCGACCGGATCGCTGGGCGAGGCGAACGGCAGCTTGGTGATGAACACCCATTCGCAGAGCTCGCCAGGAAGGTCCAGCCCCTCGCCGAACGACTGCAAACCGAACAGGATGGACACCTCACCGGCGGCCACGCGGTCGGCGTGCTTGCGCAGCAGCTGCGTGCGCGAGGCCTCGCCCTGTACCTGCACCTGTTCGCGCAGGTCGCTGTGCAGGCCGCGTTCCAGCAGGTCCTGGGCGCGGCGCATCAGCGCCTTGGAGGTGAACAGCACCAGCGCGCCGCGCCGCACCTGGCGCAGGTCGTCCATCAGCAGGTCCAGCATCTCGCGGCTGTAACCCTCCACGTCTTTCGGGTCGGCCTGGGTCTGCACCACCACCAGTCGGCCCTGCTGCGCGTGGTCGAACGGGCTTTGCACCTCGCGCACCTGAACGTCATCGTCAAACGCCAGGCCGCTCTCGTGCAGGAAGTGGTCGAAGCTGCCGCAGGTGACCAGCGAGGCCGAGGTGGCCACCGCCGCGCGCACCTTGCGCCACAACTGGCCGCGCAGCAGGCTGCCGGGATTGAGCGGGCAGGCGTGCGCGCTGAGCGTGACCAGGCCGTTCTGGATGCCAGCCTCCAGCCACTTGGCCAGCGGCGCCTGGCCTTCGGCGGGCTGCTGCAGCCACAGGTCGGCCGTGGCGGCCATGTGCTGCACGCGCGGCGCGAACGTGCCGATGCGGCTGTAGAGCTGGGCGCAGCGCGCGGCGTCGCCGGGCTCGTCGCGCGCCAGCACCTTCAGCTGCGCGGCCAGGGTCTCGAATTCCTTGAGCAGCGCGGTCGCGCGGCTGGCGATCTGGGCCACGGTCTCGGTCCAGTCGGGCGGCAGCTGACCGTTCTCGAACCGCTCGGTGGCGTTGGGTACATTGAACTCGAAGCCAGCGCCGCCGTCGCGGCCGTTGCGCGGGCGCAGGCCGGCCTGCTTGCCGGTCAGGGCCAGCCAGTCGGGCGATTCGGACAGGCGGGCCATGGCCACGCGCGCCAGCTCGCCCTGCGCGGCTTTCAGCTCGCGCGCCAGGGTGGCGACGTCGGCGCCCGGCGTGTGGCCGATGGCGCCGGCCACGTCGGCCACGGCGCGCGGCAGCTTGTCGAGCCAGCCGCCGCGCATCAGGTCCATGCTTTCGGTGAACTGGCCTTGCGCCACGGCGCCCAGGTGGTGCGCTTCGTCGAACACCACGTAGCAGTCCGACGGATCGGGCAGCGCGTGCAGGCCCAGGGTGGAGAGCAGCAGGTCGTGGTTGACCACGATCACCTGCGCCTGCGCCAGCCGGTTGCGCGCCTGGTAGTAGCTGCAGCCGTTGTAGCTGGGGCAGTGGCGCGCGGTGCAGGTGTGGCGTTCGGCGGCCACGGGGCTCCATTGTTCGGCGCCGGGCGGTTCGTCCAGCCGGTCGCGGTCGCCGTCCCAGTCCCCCTGGTCCAGCATCTGGCCCCACAGGGTGTAGAGCCTGGACTGTTCGGCCCAGGCGCGTTCCAGCGCGTCGCCCTTGGGCTTGTCATCGGGCTCGGTGTCGCCGAACAGGTCGGCACTGGCTGCGTCGCCCCCGGCCAGCTGGTCGAGCTTGAGGCGGCAGACGTAGCGCCCGCGGCCCTTGGCCAGCGCGAAGGCGAACGGTTGCGGCAGCACCGCCGACAAGGCCGGCAGGTCCTTGGCGATCAGCTGTTCCTGCAGCGCCACGGTGGCGGTGGAGATGATGACGCGCCGGTTCTGCGCCAGCGCCAGCGGGATGACGGTGGACGCGTAGGCGGCCGACTTGCCCACCCCCGTACCGGCCTGCACCACGGCGATGGCGCGTTCGCCCGGCGCCGGGTCGGGCACCACCTCGCCTTTTTCGGGCTTGGGCGGCCAGTCCACCGTGCTCAGGGTGGCGGCGATGTGGGCGGCCATCTCGCGCTGGCCTTCGCGCACCCGGAAGCCCGACATGCGGCCGACCACGTGGTCGAACGCGCCCAGGGCCAGCGCCTCGCGGGCCAGCGGCCCGCTGGGTGGGGCGCTGAAGTCGGGCAGGGTCGGGTCGTCGGGGGTGGACATGGGCGGCGCGGTCAAAGCGCGATTGTCCCAGAGCCCGGGCATGTCCCCTCGCTCGGCGCGGGGTCGTGGGCGTGGCACCATCGCCGGGTCTGAAACCCTCCGAGCGGAGACCCTCCATGTTGACCCTGGGCATGTTCATAGCGGGCCTTGTGGCCCTGATCGCCGGCGCCGAGCTGCTGGTGCGCGGCGCCTCCAAGCTGGCGCTGTCCTTCGGCATTTCACCCCTGGTGGTGGGCCTGACCATCGTGGCCTTTGGCACCAGCGCGCCCGAGGTGGCGGTGTCGCTGGGCGCCGTGCTCGACGGGCAGACCGACATCGCCCTGGGCAACGTGGTGGGCAGCAACATCTTCAACGTGCTGTTCATCCTGGGCCTGTCGGCCCTCATCACACCGCTGGTGGTGCACATCCAGCTGATCCGGCAGGAGGTGCCCATCCTGGTGGGCACCTCGCTGCTGTTGCTGGTGCTCAGCCTGGACGGCCGCATCAGCGCGTTCGACGGTGCCATGCTGTTCGGCCTGCTGCTGGCCTACACGGCCTTCCTCGTGGTCCAGTCGCGCAAGGAAACGCAGGCCGCCAAAGACGAATACGCGGCCGAAGTCCAGCCCGCCGCCGCCGGCAGCTGGGACAGCCGCCTGCCGGTGCAGCTGCTGCTCATGGCCGCTGGCCTGGCCCTGCTGGTGCTGGGCTCGCAGTGGCTGGTCGATGCCGCCGTGGTCTTTGCCAAGGCCCTGGGCGTGAGCGACGTGGTGATCGGCCTGACCATCGTGGCCGCGGGCACGTCCATGCCCGAGGTGGCCACCTCCGTCATGGCGGCGGTCAAAGGCGAGCGCGACATCGCCGTGGGCAACGTGGTGGGCAGCAACACCTTCAACATCCTGGGCTGCCTGGGCCTGTCGGGCATCGCGTCCGGCGGCGCAGGGCTGGTGGTGCCGGAAGCGGTGCTGAACTTCGACCTCTGGGTCATGCTGGCGGTGGCGCTGGCCTGCGTGCCGGTGTTCATGACCGGGCGCGAGATCGCACGCTGGGAAGGCGCCGTGTTCCTGCTGTACTACGTGGCCTACGTGGCCTACCTGATCCTGGCGGCCCAGCAGCACGCCGCCCTGGGCACGTTCTCGGCGGTCATGATGGGTTTCGTGCTGCCGCTGACCGTGATCACCCTGGTCATCGTGCTGCTGGGCAAGCGCTCGGCCAGCGCGCCACCCCACGCCTGATCCACACCCCTGCGGCTGTCACGGGGGCGCTGCACAATGGGCGCAAACGACCGCAGAGAGGACCCCATGGCCACCCGCAAGACCGCCGCCGCGCCTGCCCCGGCCCGCGCCAAGCCCCGGCGCGCCACCCGAACCGATCCCCCGCGCCACCAGCTGGTCGACCTCGCCCTGCAGGGCGGCGGCTCGCACGGCGCCTTCACCTGGGGCGTGCTCGACCGCCTGCTGGAAGACGAAACGCTGGAGATCTCGGGCATCAGCGGCACCAGCGCCGGCGCCATGAACGCCGTGGCCCTGGCCGCGGGGCTGATGGAAGGCGGCCGCGAAGGCGCGCGCGCCTGCCTGCGCCGCTTCTGGGAACAGGTGGCCCAGACCTCGCCCTTCACCCACCTGGAAACCGGCCCGCTGGGCCAGTGGGTGGGTGCCGACAACCCGCTGCTGCAGCAGTTCACCAGCACCTGGCAGCAGGCGGTGCGTTTCGTGGGCAGCCAGTTCTCGCCCTACCAGCTCAACCCGCTGAACCTCAACCCGCTGCGCGACATCCTCGACGCCACGGTCGATTTCGAGCGCGTGCGCGCCTGCCACCGCACGCAGCTGTTCATCGCCGCCACCCACGTGGCCACCGGCGAGCTGCGCGTGTTCCGGCAGGACGAACTCACCGCCGACATGGTGCTGGCCTCGGCCTGCCTGCCGCTGCTGTTCCAGGCGGTGGAGATCGACGGCCAGGCTTACTGGGACGGCGGCTACGCCGGCAACCCCACCCTGCTGCCGCTGATCGCCGAAACCCCGGCCGACGACCTGCTGCTGGTGCAGATCAACCCCACCCGGCGCGACACCGTGCCCACGCAGGCCGACGAGATCCTGGACCGCGCGGGCGAGGTGACGTTCAACGCCAGCCTGCTCAAGGAGCTGCGCACCATCGGCCTGATCAAGGAACTGCTGGAAGACGCCGGCCGTCCGGACAGCTGTTTCCGCCGCCCGCTGTTCAAACGCGTGGACGACCTGCGCCTGCACCAGCTGGACGCCGGCGACCAGCTCGCCCGGCTGGGCGCGGCCAGCAAGACGCAGACCAACTGGAGCTTCCTCGCGCAGCTGCACGCCATCGGCCGTGAAGCGGCCGACCACTGGCTGACCGAGCACCGCCGCCACCTGGGCCGGCGCTCCACGGTGGCCCTGCCGCCCTCGCTCACGCCCTGAACGGGCTCAGCGCAGCGGCGGCGCCGAGTCGGCGAACTGCCGCACCGGCTCCAGCGGCAGGCTGAAGCTGAACGTCGCGCCCCGGCCCACCGCGCCCTCGCCGCGCACCCGGCCACCGTGGCGCTGCACCACCCGCGCCACCGTCGCCAGGCCGATGCCCGTGCCCTCGAACTCGTGGTGCGCGTGCAGGCGCTTGAAGGGCTGGAACAGCTGGTCCACGTAAGCCATGTCGAAGCCGGCGCCGTTGTCGCTGACGCAAAAGCCGACCTGCCCGTCCTCGCCCACGCCGGTGCTGTACAGGCGGATGTGCGCGTCCGCCGTCTGGCCGGTGTACTTCCAGGCGTTGCCCAGCAGGTTCTGCACCACCACGCGGATCAGCGTCGGGTCCGCCTGCGCGCGCAGGCCCGGCGCGATGTCCCACCGCACCTGGCGCTGCGGCTCGCCGCGTTCGAGTTCGGCCACCACCTGCTGGGCCATGGCGCTCAGGTCCACCCACTCGGGGTTCATGCTGGCGCGGCTGTGCTGCGCCATCGACAGCAGGTCGGTGATCAGCAGGCCCATGCGGCGCGAGCTCTCCTGGATGCGCCGCAGGAAGTCCTTGCCCTCGCCGCTCAGGCGTTCGGCCTCGCTCTCCTGCAGCAGCGTGGCAAAACCGTGGATGCTGCGCAGCGGCGTGCGCAGGTCGTGCGAGACGCTGTAGGTGAACGACTCCAGCTCCCGGTTGAGCGCCCGCAGCTCGCGGGTGCGCGCCTTCACGCGCTGTTCCAGCCCGTTGTTCACCCGCTCCAGCGCCAGCTGCGCCTCGCGCAGCTCGGTCACGTCCTGCAGGGTGCCGCGGTAGGTCTGCCCGTGGCCGGACACATCGTTCAGGCTGATCAGCCGCACAAAGCGTTCGCTGCCATCGGGCCGCACGATGCGGTGCACATCGTCCAGGTCGGCGCGGTCGGTCATCGCGTTGTTCAAGACCTTTTTCAGCCGTGCCCGCTCGTCCGGGTGCACCAGCGCCCAGTAGGCTTCAAAGCCGGGCACCAACCGCGCCGGGTCGTGGCCCAGGATGCGGCTCACCTCGTCCGACCACTGCATCTGCCGGGTGCTGGCGTCAAACGTCCAGTGCCCCACGTGCGCCACCTGCTGTGCCTCCTGCAGCCGCTCGCGGCTCTGGCGCATCTCGATCTGCCCGCGCTCCAGGCGCCATTGCAGCCAGCCGATCCAGAAACCGACGCCCGCCAGCGCCAGCGACAGCAGCGCCGTCAGCAGCGTGGCCTGCTGCCGCGTGTGTGCCAGCGGCGCCAGCACGCCGTCTTCGGACAGCCCCACCACCACCACCGCGCCGATGGGCATCATGCGGTGCCAGCCGTACAGACGCGTCACGCCATCGACGGCACCGGTCTCGCGGAAGGTGCCGTGCACGGTCTGCCGGTCGACCAGGAACGGGCGCGAGGCCGGCAGCGTCTGTGTCATCGCGGCCAGGTTGTCCACGCTGCGCGCGAGGATGCGGCCCTGCGGGTGCGCCAACGCCACCACGTCCTGGGGCGTGAGGTTAAGGCGCCCCAGCACCCCGGCCAGGAACTCGGTGGACACCAGCACATGCACCGCCCCGTCGAAGCGCCCGTCGCGCAGGATCGGCCGTCCGACGATGAACAGCCAGCGGTTGTTCAGGCGCGCCTGCACCGGCTCGCCCAGCACCAGCTGGTCGCCTCCGTCCCGAAGCGCCTGGAAGTGCGGCCGGTCGGCCATCGACGTGCCCGGCGGCACACCCAGGCTGTTGAACACCACCGTGCCCTGGGCGTCCACCACCGTGACGTGCGACACCAGCCCCGGCGGCAGCGCTTGCAGCGCCTTGTCGACCGTCTGCGCAAAGGTGCCCCGCTCGCTGGGCCAGCGCTCGCGCAGGTCCAGCAGCGAGTGATCGATCAGGCGGGTGAAGGCCTGCGTCTGCCCGCCCATCGCGTCGGCCAGCTGCAGCGCGCGCGCGTCGGCCTGCTGCAGCATCTGCTCGCGCAGTTGCCCCTGCAGCCGCAAGCTCAGACCCCAGACCATGGCCACGGCCAGGGCGGTGAACAACACCACCACCAACGCCATGGACCGCCAGCGCGTCTTCATGTGAACCTCTCTTGGCCCCGTTTGTGTTCGCGGGTGCATCGCCCGCAGCGGTCGCCGCGGGTCGTTCAGGGCACGTTTGTAACCGAGTTTGTCCGGGCGGTGGATCGGGTCCACCCACCACACGCACCGAAACCGGCCCCGCAGGCCCACACAGCGTCCCGAGTGAAAAAGTCAGGCAGCGGCGCCGGCCAGGAAATCGTCACGCAGGCGCAGCATCAGGCGCTTGCCGGCCGACGACTGCCCCGCCGCGAACAGACCGTCGTCCAGCACCCGCCGGCCATCGGGCAGCGCGTGCCACGCGTGGTCGGCCGGTTCGGCGTAGCCCATGGCCCAGTCCTGGCAGCTGCGCGCGGCGATCGGGCCTTCCCAGATCCGGTACACCTGACGGTGGCGGGGGTCGTTTTCAATGTGCCGGTACAGCGCGAGCACCACGTCGCGCTCGCCTTCGAGCAGCTGCATGAACTCGCGGTTGCGGTACACCAGCAACCCGGTGATGCCGTGCTCGCGGTTGAAGGTGCGGGCCTGTGTGAGCAGGGCGCACAGCTCGCCGGATGCCATGGCGTGGTCGGCCAGGCTCACGTAGATCAGTTCGTGCAGTGCCATAAAAACCCACAAAAAGCATCGAAAACCGGCCGACGACATGGCCAAACGGAGGACGCGTTGCTCAGTGAACATCGGCGGCTGCGGCCACGACTTGACATTGATCAAGTCCCGGGCAGATCAGCGCCCGCTCACCCGATGGTCGGGTCCGGCACGGCCGGCATCGGCCCGCCGGGGGCCAACGGCACGTCGGGCAGCGAAAAATAGAACGCCGCTCCCTGGCCCACCACGCCCTCGCCGCGCACCCGGCCGCCGTGGCGGCGCACCACCCGGCTGACCGATGCCAGCCCCACGCCCGAACCCTCGAATTCGTGGTGCCCGTGCAGCCGTTTGAACGGCTGGAACAGCTGCGCCGCGTAGGCCATGTCAAAACCCGCACCGTTGTCGCGCACGCAAAATGCCTGCTGGCCGTCGGCGTGCGCGGTGCGCGTGAAGCTGATGCGCGGGCGCGCCGTCTGGCGGGTGTACTTCCAGGCGTTGCCCAGCAGGTTCTGCAGCACCACGCCCATCAGCGTCGGGTCGGCCTGCACCACCAGCCCGTCCTCGATCTCCCACAGCGTGCGCGGTCCGCTCTGGCCCTGCTCCAGGTCGGCGGCCACCCGGCGCGCCAGGGCGCTCAGGTCCACCCGCTCGTGGTGCACCACCGCGCGGCTGTGCTGCGCCATGGTCAGCAGATCGGTGATGAGCTGGCCCATGCGCCGCGACGCCTCCTGGATGCGCTGCAGGTGCCCGCGCCCGGTCGCAGACTGCGCCACCGTGTCCTCTTCTTCCAGCAGGCACGCAAACCCGTGGATCGTGCGCAGCGGCGTGCGCAGGTCGTGCGCCACGCTGTAGGCAAAGCTCTCCAGCTCCTGGTTGAGCTCGCCCAGCTCGCGCGTGCGCACCTGCACCCGCTGCTCCAGTTCCTCGTTGAGCTGCTGCAGCGCCAGCTGCGTGCTGCGCATCTCGGTGATGTCCTGCACCGTGCCCAGGCTGCGCAGCGGCCGCTCGCCGTCGTAGGTGGTGGTGCCCAGCTGGTGCACGTGCCGGTCGGTGCCGTCGGGCAGCCGCACGCGGTGCACCACGTCGTAGGTCTGGTGGTGCTGCACCGCCGCCGAAAAGGCAGCCTCCACGCGCTCGCGGTCGTCGGGGTGCACCGCAGCCAGAAACGCGGCGTGCGAGGCCGTGTCCACCGCCGGGTCCAGTCCGAACGTGCGGAACGCCTCGTCCGACCAGGTGGACCTGCCCGTCGTGTGGTCGTGCTCCCAGTTGCCCACGCGCGCCATGCGCTGCGCTTGCTTCAGCCGCGCCTCGCTGGCCAGCGCCTCTGCGCGGCTGCGCGAGACCCGCCACAGCAGCACCGCCACCAGCACGCCGCCCAGGCCGATCAGCAGCACCAGCGCCGACGCCATCCACTGGCTGCGGCGCAGCGCCGGCACCAGCGGGTCCAGCACCGACGCATCGGCCAGACCAATGACCACCAGCGCGCCCGACTGCGGCAACCGGTGCCAGCCGTAGGTGCGCGGCACGCCATCCACCAGGCCCGCCACCCGGTAGGTGCCGTTGCCCGTCTCCGGGTGCACCATGTAGGGCCGGTCGCCGGGCATGCGCTGCCCCATCGACCCGGTGTTGTCCCGGCTGCGCGCCAGCACCGCGCCAGCGGGGTGGATCAGCGCCACCACGTCCTGCTCGGACAGCTGCAACCCCGCCAGCCGGCGCGCCATCGCGTCGGTGCCCAGCGTCAGGTGCACCGTGCCGGCGAAACGGCGGCCCTGCAACACCGGCCGGCTCATGGCAAACACCCAGCGCCCGTCCAGCCGCGAACGCACCGGCACCCCGATCGCCAGCCGGTCGCCCCCCGCCACATGGGCGCGGAAATAGTCGCGGTCGGCGATGCTCACACCCATGCCCAGCCCCAGGCTGTCGTACACCACCTGACCCTGGGCGTTGGCCACCACCACGTGCGAGACAAAGCCCTCGGGCAACGACGTCAACGCCTCCTGCGCGCGCTGCGCAAAGGCCGCGGGGTTGCCCCGCGCCCACTCGCTGCGCAACTGCTGCAGCGCCAGGTCGACCGCGCTGAACACCCCCTCCACCTGCCCCGCCATCGCGTCGGCCAGGTGCAGGCTGCGCTGTTCGGCCTGCAACAGCACCTGTGCCTGCAGCTCGGCCCTGGCGCGGGTGCTCTGCCACCACAACACGCCCGCGGCCAGCGCGGTGAACAACAGCACCCAGGCCACCAGTGAACGGGTCCGGTCGCTCATGGCAGGGGTTCCTCGCATCACCAGGTCGTCAGGTCCGACGCCACCGGCACGTCGGGCAAGGAAAAATGGAACGCCGCCCCCTGGCCCACCGCGCCCTCGCCGCGCACCTGCCCGCCGTGGCGGCGGATCACGCGGCTGACCGTCGCCAGCCCCACGCCCGAGCCCTCGAACTCGTGGTGTGCGTGCAGCCGCCTGAACGGCTGGAACAGCTGCGCCGCGTAGGCCATGTCAAAGCCCGCGCCGTTGTCGCGCACGCAAAACGTCGCCATGCCGCCTTGGCGCTCTTCCAGCGTGAAGGCGATGCGCGCCTGCGGCGTCTGGCCGGTGTACTTCCAGGCGTTGCCCAGCAGGTTGTGCAGCACCACCCGCATCAAGCCTGGGTCTGCCATGGCCTGCAGGCCGTCCTGGATCTGCCAGTCCACCTCGCGCTCGGGCTCGCTGCGCTGGAACTCGCCCGCCACCTGCCAGGCCAGCTCGCTCAGGTCCACCGGCACCTGCTGCATCTGCGCGCGGTTCAGGTGCGCCAGCGACAACAGGTCTGTGATCAGCTGCCCCATGCGGCGCGAGCCGTCCTGGATGCGGCGCAGGTGCTTGCGCCCCGCGTCCGACAGGTGCTCAGCCTCCTCTTCCTCCAGCACCGCGGCAAAGCCGTGGATGCTGCGCAGCGGCGTGCGCAAGTCGTGCGAGACGCTGTAGGTGAACGCCTCCAGCTCGCGGTTGGCCTGGGCCAGCTCGCGGGTGCGCTCGCTCACCCGCGTCTCCAGCTGTTCGTTGAGCTGCTCCAGCGCCTGCTGCGCCAGCCGTACTTCGGTCACGTCCTGCACCGTGCCCCGGGTGCGCACCGCCTGCTCGCCCTGGTACTCGGTCACGCCGCGTTCGCGCACCCACTTGATGCGCCCCCCGGGCAGCAGCAGGCGGTGCACCTCGTTGTAGGGCTGGTGGTCCTTGATCGACGCCTCGAACGTCTGCCGCACCATGGCCCGGTCGTCCGGGTGCACCCACTCCAGAAACTGCCTGAACGTCGTTTCGGTGCGCGCCGGGTCGGCCTCGAAGATCCGGAACACCTCGTCCGACCACACCACCGCGCCGCTCTCCAGGTCCATTTCCCAGTTGCCCACGTGCGCCAGTTGCTGTGCCTCGTTCAGGCGCGCCTCGCTGCGCGCCAGCGCCCGCTGCTGGCGCACCGCCTGCACGTGGTCGCGCACGACCACACCGCCCAGCCCCAGCAGCAGCAACGACAACACCCCCGTGGTCAGCAGGTTGCGCTGCAGCGCCGGGGCCAGCGGCGCCAGCACCGCCGACTGGTCCAGACCGACCGACACCACCAGCTCCGAACCGCGCAGACGGCGCCAGCCGTAGATGCGCGGCGCGTGGTCCAGCGCATCGTCCACCCGGTAGGTGCCGCGCACCAGCGCCGGGTCCACCCGGAACGGCCGGTTCGCCGGCACCGGCTTGCCCATCGAGGTCTCGTTGCCCTGGCTGCGCGCCAGGTACTGGCCGTCGGGGTGGATCATCGACACCACGTCCTGGCCCGACAGCTCCACCGTCTGCAGCAGGCGGGCCACCTGCGCCGACTGCACCACCAGGTACACCGCACCGTCAAAACGCCCGCCGCGCAGCAGCGGCCGCCCCACCAGGAACGACCATTCCCCCGTCAGCCGCGACCGCACCGGTGACGACAGGCGCAGCGCGTCCGCCCCCGCCCGCAGCGCCTGGAAGTGCGCGCGGTCGGCCACATTCACGCTCGCCTCCAGACCCAGGCTGTTGTAGGTCATGTTGCCCCTGGCGTCGGCCACCGACACATGCGACGCCAGCCCCGGTGGCAGGTTCGCCAGCACCTCCTTGGCCAGCGCATCGAATTTCGCACGCGGGTCCCGCTCCCAGTGATCGCGCAGGTCCTTGAGCGACACGTCCATGGTGTTCAGCTGCGCCTGCACCTGCCCGGCCATCGCGTCGGCCAGGTGCAGGCTGCGCTGCTCGGCCTGCAGCAGCACCTGCTCGCGCAGCTGCGCCTGCGAATGCAGCGTCTGCCACCACAGCAGCCCGGTGGCCACCAGGGTGAAGCCCACCACCAGCACGGCGAACGAACGCGAACGCGCACGGGCTTTCACCGCACGGCCCCCGCGACCACGCCGACCACCTCACACACGTCCCACGGATTCACCACAACGACCATCCTGCTCTTTTGCTCCGTCACGCCACGGGCCAGACAGCGTGCCCGCATTCGGTGTATTTCGACACACCGTGCCGAATGTTGAGCCGCCCCACCCCCCGGCGGCGCCCATCCACCTCAGTAAAGCGCGGCAAATTTCTCGATCAGCGGCGTCGGCCCGGCCACGATCAGGTGGTCGCCCGGCTTGATCTCGGTCTCCGGCTTGGCGTAGATGAAGTCCTGGCTGCGCCGCTTGATGCCCACCACCGTGATGCCATGCTTCCTGCGCACGTTCGACGTCGCCAGCGTCTTGCTGTGCGTCTCCATGGGCGCGCGGGTCTTGGCGATCGCAAAGCCGTCGTCGAACTCGATGAAGTCCATCATCTTGCCCGTCACCAGGTGCGCCACGCGCTCGCCCATGTCCGCCTCCGGGTAGACCACGTGGTGTGCGCCCACCCGCTCGGCAATGCGCCCGTGCTGCGGGCTGTTGGCCTTGGCCCAGATGTCCTTCATGCCCATCTGCGCCAGGTTCAGCACCGTCAGCACACTGCACTCCAGGTTGGCGCCAATGCTCACCACCGCGTGCGAAAAGTCCGTCACCGACAGCTGCTGCAGCGCCTGCAGGTCGGTCGAATCGGCCTTGACCACGTGTAGCAGTTCGTGCGCCAGTTCCTGCACCACCTCTTCGCTGGCGTCGATGGCCAGCACCTCGTGGCCCGCCGCCACCAGCGCGCGCGCCACGCTGGCGCCAAAGCGCCCCAGGCCGATGACGACGACGCTGTCGCCCTTTTGTGAACGGGATTTAGCCAACAATCGGTTTCTCCTCAGGGTAACGGAAAGCCCTGGGCACCTGGTTGATCGCCAGCGCCAGCGCCAGCGTCACCACACCCACCCGGCCGGCGTACATCAACGCAATGATCACGCCCTGGGCCGCGGGCGGCAGCTCGGCCGTGATGCCGGTGGACAACCCCACCGTCGCAAACGCCGACACCACCTCAAACATCAGTTTCTCCAGCGGCAGGTGTTCGGCCATCGGGATGATCACCAGCAGCCCCAGCGACACCGCCGCGCCGCTGAGCACCAGGATGGCGAGCGCCTGGCGCTGCACCTGCGTGGCAATGCGCCGCCCGCGCAGCTCCACATCGGCCCGGCCGCGGATCTCGGTCCACACCACCAGCAGCAGCAAGAACACGGTGGTCACCTTCACGCCCCCGGCCGTGCCCGCGCTGCCGCCGCCAATGAACATCAGCACACAGTGCAGCACCAGCGATTCGAGCTCCAGCGCGCCGATGTCCACCGCGTTGAACCCCGCCGTGCGCGCCGACACCGACGTGAACAGCGCCGCCAGCCACTGGTCCGCAAAGCCCAGCGAACCGATGGTCTTGGGGTTGTTGTGCTCCACCAGCCACAGCGCCAGCGTGCCCCCCACCACCAGCGCCGCCGAACCCCACACCGTCAGCGTCGTGTGCACCGACCAGCGCGCGTGCCGCTTGCCCCGGTTGGCCCACAGCTCGGTGATGACCGGAAAGCCCAGCCCGCCCACCACGATGGCCAGCATCAGCGGGCCCAGCACCCAGCCGTCGGTCACGTGGCGCATCACGCTGTCGGGCCAGGTCGAAAACCCCGCGTTGTTGTAGGCCGAGACGGAGTGAAACGCACCCTGCCACAGCGCCTCGCGCCAGCCCAGGCCCATCGTCATGGCGAAGCGCGCGGCCAGCCACAGCGCCACCACGCCCTCCACCAGCACCGTCACCACCAGCACCATGCGCGCCACCGAACGCACATCGCCCAGCGACAGCGCGTGCGTTTCCGACTGCAGCAGCAGCCGCGTGCGCAGCTTCATGTGGCCGCCGATCAAGAGGCCCATCAAGGTGGCCGAGGTCATCATCCCGAAGCCCCCGAGCTGGAACAGCGCCATCACCAGCCCCTGGCCCAGCGGGCTCCAGTAGGTGCCCGTGTCCACCACCACCAGCCCCGTCACACACACCGCCGACGTGGCCGTGAACAGCGCGGTGAGCCACGGCGCGCTCTCGCCACTGGTCGTGGCCCAGGGCAGCATCAGCAGCCCCGTTCCCAGCACGATGGTGGCCAGAAACGCCAGCGCCAGCACGGCGGCCGGGTGGGTGGGCAGGTGGTTTTTCATGGGCGCGGGGTGGGTGGGGTCAGCGAGCTTAGCGGGTCACAAAGCGTGACCCCTCCACAGCGCCTGTCTTCAAGCGGCCAGCCTCAGCGTTCGGCCAGGCGCCCCGTCACGTACTTGTGCAACACACTGGCAATCAGCGTCTGGTAGGGCATGCCCTGCTCCAGCGCCTTGACCTGAATGTCCTGCAAATCGCCAGACGACAGGCGGATGTTCACCCGCTTGTCCTTCAAAGCCGTGGCGCGCGCCGCCGCTTTGAATTTCGCCAACTCCGCCTTGGTCGCAACCGACTTCAGCGCGCCCTTGTCGAACGCCGCCAGCAGTTCGGCTTCGTAGGCATCAGTCTTGGGCATGGGGATCGTCCTGTTTCAAATAATCGCGGGTGGCCTTGCGGCTGGGAATGACGGTCTTGAGGAAGTAGTGATCGGCTTGTTCCACAAACGGCACCAGATACGCATACCCCTCACACGCCACCACCAGCACGACGAGCTCGCCGTCTTCGACGGCGTACACAAGGCGAACGCCCTGCTTGAGCAGCTTGATCTTGTAGCAACCGGCCAAGGGGCCGTGCAGTTGCCCGCCGGGCACGTGGGGGTTGTCGAGCCGCTTGGCGAGCAGCTTCTTGAGGTGGGTTCGCACCGAGCCGTCCAGCAGATGCCATTCGGCCAGCGCTTCGGGCATGAAGCGCTGCTCGTAGCGGTGCGGGCGCGCCGGGTCAGAGCTGGTCAAGATCGACCTTGATGGCGCGCGACTTGTCGGCCAGCCGTGCCGCCGCTTTGCGGTAGATGTCCTGGTCGGCCAGCTGCTCCAGCATGGATTCGAACAGTTGCGGTTCGACCATGTAGAAGGCGGGACGGTTGTGGTTGAGCACGGCCACGGGGCGATTGCCCGCCTCGCGCAGAACAGCCGCCGGGTTCTTCTTGAACTCGGACATGCTCACCGACAGATCGGACAGGACGGTATCCATATTCAGCTCCAAATTGAGCCCTGAATTTAGAGCCCAAATGGACCTTCGTCAAGCTATCGTCAGCGATGTGGCGGAGCCGGCTTGGCGGTGCGAGGGAAACAAGCGGTGGCACCAGCGGCTGACCCCAGGCCCCGACACGCTGCCATCTGGCAGACGGTATGGGCCAGAATCGCGTCGTCGCCGCCCTTTCCACACCACCCGATTGCCCCATGGCCGAATTCAAGAGACGCCTTCGCCGCTGGTTGCCCACCGCCCAGACGCTGCAAGAGACCAAGGGCTTTGGCTGGTTGAGCCATTACTTTCACGCGCACCCGATGCTGTGGGTGATGCACCGGCGCGGCGTGGCGCTGGGGGTGGCGCTGGGCATCGGTATCGGGGTGTTTCCCTTGCCGCTGCAGATGCCCCTGGCCATGCTGGCGGCGGTGGCGCTCAAGGCCAATGTGGCGGCAGCGGCAGCGGCCACCTGGCTGACCAACCCGTTCACCATGGCGCCGATCTGGGCGCTGGCGGCGTTCATGGGGTCGTTCGTGGTGCCGCAGGCGGCGCCTTCGGCGACCGCGGTGGCGCCGCTGCACTGGGAACTGATGTCGCCCACGACCTGGCCCTCGGCCCTGTGGGAACAGATCACATCCTGGGGGCCGGCGCTGCTGGTGGGCTTTCCGATGGCCGGGGCGTTGCTGGGCACCGTGGCCTACTGGCTGGTGTACTGGGGCTGGGCGGTGCTGATCCGGCGCGAGCGGCGGCACCGGCGGCAGCGCGCCAGCGGGGGCTGAAGCGGCGCGGGCGGTGAGCCCGCCTGGTGGCCGGATGGGGTGCTGACGCAGCCGCCATCAGTGGCGGTGCTGGTGGTGGGCGTCGGGCACGTGCGGGTGGCTGTGGCGCAGCGGGCTGTGGTGGTGCCAGTGGCTGTGCGGGCCGACGGGCATGGGCGTGTGGGTGTGCAGGTGGTGGCCGTCGTCGTGGCCATCACCGTGGAAATGGGCGTGCTCGTGGTCGAGCGCTTCGTGGTGGTGTTCGTGCCCGTGGTCTTCCAGCAGGTGCACCACCACGCCGGCCACCATGAGCGCGCCACCCAGCCACAGCAGCCCGCTGGCCGAACGCTCGCCCAGTGCGAAGGCGCCCAGCGCGCCGATGAAGGGCGCGAACGCGAACACGGAGCCGGTGCGCGCCGCGCCAAAGCGTCGCTGCGCCAGCAAATAAAAGCGCAGGCTCAGGCCATAGCCGGTGGCGCCCACGGCGAGCAGGGCCAGCGCAGCGGGCCACGCGGGCAGCGGCTCGCCCCAGGCAAAGGCGAGTGCGGTGGTGACGCTGGCGCCCAGCGCGGCCTTGGCCAGCACGACCTGCCCGGGGTCGCGGTCGGCCACACCGCGCGAGAGGGTGTTGTCCACCCCCCAGGCGACGGTGGCCACCGCCACGGCGAGCAGGCCGTGCAACTGCACCTGGCCGCTGAGGCCCTGGTCCAGCACCAGCAGCGCGCCGCCGGCCAGCAGCAGGGCCACGGCGGTTTTGACACGGCCGTCGAGCACCTCGCCGTACCAGCGCCAGGCCAGCACCGCGGTGAACACGGCTTCGAGCGTGAGCAGCAGCGAGGCGCTGGCGCCGCTGGTGCGCTGCAGGCCCCAGGCCAGCGCCACCGGGCCGACCACGGCGCCGGCGGCCACCATGGCCAACAGGCGCGGGGCGTCGCTGCGGCGCAGCGGCGCTTCGACCGCGGCGTTGCGGCGCTGGAACACGGCCACCAGCGCGGCCCCGGCGTAGAGCAGCGCGGCGGTGCTGAACGGGCCCAGCCCCTGGCCGAAGCGCTGCACCAGCGGCGTGCTCAGGCCAAACAGCGCCGCGGCCAGCAGGGCCAGCGCGCCGCCGTGCAGGGCGGGATTCACCGGGCAGCCTCGTGGTGGAGTTCGATGGTGGCGTGCACCACCTCTTCGTGCACCGCGAGCGCCTCGCGCACGGCCTGGGGTGTGAGGCCGGACGCGCTGGAGACCGCGGTGAGCGCGCAGGCGTAGCTGCCGCGGCCGACGCGCCAGACATGCAGGTCGGTCAGCCGGGTGCTGCCGGCGGGGGCCAGGCCTTCGACCACTTCGCGGATCTCGGCCACCACGGGGTGGTCCATCTCGCGGTCGAGCAGCACGCGGCTGGTGTCGACGATCAGGCCCTTGGCCCAGGTGGCCACGAGCACCGCGCCGACGATGCCCATGAGCGGGTCGAGCCAGGCCCAGCCCCAGAACCAGCCGCCGGCCAGCGCCACGATGGCCAGCACCGAGGTGGCGGCGTCGGCCAGCACATGCAGGTAGGCGGCGCGCAGGTTCAAGTCTTCATGCGCATGGCCGTGTTCGTGGTCGTGCGCATGGCCTTGGTGATGCCCATGCCCATGCCCATGACCGTGGTCATGTCCGTGGTCACCCGAGCGCCCCAGGATGAACGCGCACACCAGGTTGACCAGCAGGCCCAGCACCGCGACGGCGATGGCTTCGCGGTAGCGGATGGGCTGCGGGTCCAGGAAGCGGTCGACCGAGGCCAGCACCATGAGCACGGCCACACCGAGCAGGAACAGCGCGCTGGCGAAGCCACCGAGCACCTCGATCTTCCAGGTGCCGAAGGCGAAACGCTGGTCGTGGGCCAGGCGGCGCGCCGCCGCATAGGCCAGGGCGCTGACGCCGATGGCCACGGCGTGCGAGCTCATGTGCCAGCCGTCGGCCAGCAGCGCCATGGAGCCGTACCACCAGCCGGCCGTGATCTCCAGCACCATGGCGGCGAGGGTGATCCAGAGCACGGCGCGGGTGCCCCGCTCGGCGGCGGGGTTGTCCTGGTGGAAGTGGTGGTGGTGCGCCGCCCAGGGGGCGGCGGTGGTGGTGTCGGTCATGGCGCGTCGGGGCTCACTGCCCGGTGTGGTTGGCGGCGATGAAGTTGCCCGGCTGCGAGAAGAACAGGTAGAGCGTCTGCTTGGCGGCGTCGGGTGCGGCGGGGTTCTTGAAGGTCACCTTCCACTCCTTGGCCTTTTTGCCATCGACCAGCTCGGCCTGTTCGATTTTGACGCTCTGCCAGGAGGCAGGGAGTTTGCCGGCCTTGACCAGCGCGTTTTTGCGCTGGGTCGCGCAGTCGCTGACGATGGCTTCGCTGGCAGGCTTGTTGCCGTGGAAGTGGCAGCTGCCGCCGACGTCGGCCAGGGCGGCGGGGGCGGCCAACAGGGACAGGAGCAGGCCTGCGAGGGTGGCGAGGGTTTTCATGAGGGTTCCTTTCAGGGGTGTCGAACGGTGGGCGGGTCGGGGTTCAGAGCCCGTCGCGGCTGGTGTCGCGGGTGTCTTCCACGGCCATGTCTTCGTGGGCGTGGCGGTGCTCGGCCGCGGGGAAGCGGAAGTCATTGGGATGGGCGTCGTGCTGGTAGCCGTGCAGTTGCACGAACAGCAGGTAGGCGCCCGCGTAGAACAGCGCCAGGTTGGCCATGTAGGCGAAACGCTTGAACGAGGGACGGTGCCGCCACAGGGCGAGCAGACCGACCATCACCGCCAAGGCGGCGATCTGCCCCAGCTCGACGCCGACGTTGAAGCTCAGGATGCGGCCGAGTTCGCCCGCCAGATCATCGCCCAGCGGCAGTTGCTGCAGGCGGGTGGACAGGCCGAACCCGTGCAGCAAACCGAAACCGAACACCATCCACAGCAGGTTGGGCGAGGCCATCTGGAAGTGCTTCTGGAAGCCGCCGTTGTTGTCGAAGGCCTTGTACATGACGCTGAGCGCGATGATGGCGTCGATCAGGTAGTAGTTCCAGGTGATGTGCATCAGCGTGGCGAACACCAGCGTGATGCTGTGACCCACCGTGAACACGGTGACGAACTTGACCACGTCCTTGAACGAGGTCAGGAAGAACACCACGCCGAAGAGGAACAGCAGGTGGTCGTAACCGGTGAGCATGTGGCTGGCGCCCAGGCCCACGTACTGCAGGTAGCCGCCGTCGAGCATGCGCTGTCTGTCGGCGTCGGAAATGCCGTGGGCCAGGGCCATGGCGGGGAGGGTCAGGCACATCAGAGCGGCCGACCACTGGGAGAACAGTGAACGATTCATGGGGTGTGGTCCATCCAAGACAGGGGCGCGACAGCCGACAGCGCCGCTGGAGGCGGGTCGTCCATCGCGGGGAGGGGTGCAACGGGCGCCGCACGGGCACCCAACCGACAGCCCTGGGCAGGGCTCGGGTCGCTCAGGCGCGGATCTTGGGGGGGCGCAAAGGCCCTTCGAGGAAAACCGGTGGCCGCAGCGCCTGCGCCAGCCCCGGTGGGGACGACGGCGCCACGGCCGTCAGGTGGAGCCAGGGCGCCAGCGGTACTGCGTGGACCTGGAGCCCGTCGTGCACGTGCTGGTGCTCATCGGTCGCAGCGGCATCGTCCAGGTGCAACGATGCGTCCATGTGGTGGTGGTGTTCCGTGGCCTGGCCGTGCACCAGGGCATGCGCCAGCACCTCCGCCTGTTCGTCCACGCGCACCGCGGCCAGGCTGGTGAGCGACTGCCACAGCAGCAGAAACATCAGGATGCAAGCACGGGCCCGGATTGGCATGGGCCGGATTCTATGGGCCGAGCCCGGGCACCGGTGCTCGGGCGCTATCATCGCCCCCGGCTTTTGCGGGCCAACAGGGGA
>NZ_JBPCSJ010000502.1:0-2549 GCF_051007235.1 Hydrogenophaga sp.
ACATCTGGAAGGCCTGCCCGGTCATCATCGAGACGCTGCGCGAACACGGCCGCCTGATGGCCACGGTCGGCATCACGCACAGCTACCCGCACTGCTGGCGCCACAAGACGCCCGTGATCTACCGCGCCGCGGCACAGTGGTTTGTGCGCATGGACGAGGGCGAGGGCGTCTTCACGAAAGACAAGGCGCCCAAGACCCTGCGCCAGCTGGCCCTGGACGCCATCGACCACACCAGCTTCTACCCCGAGAACGGCAAGGCCCGCCTGCGCGACATGATCGCCAACCGGCCCGACTGGTGCATCTCGCGCCAGCGCAGCTGGGGCGTTCCGGTCCCATTCTTCCTGCACAAGGATTCGGGCGAGCTGCACCCGCGCACGATGGACATCCTCGACCAGGCGGCCGACATCGTGGAAAAGGGCGGCATCGAGGCCTGGAGTCGCGTGACGGCCGAAGAGATCCTGGGCGCTGAAGGTCCACATGGGGCCCCGCAGTACACCAAGAGCACCGACATCCTCGAGGTCTGGTTCGACTCCGGCTCCACGTTCTGGCACGTGCTGCGCGGCAGCCACGCCAAGGCCTACCCCAACGGTGCTTCTCACGCACAAGGCCCCGAGGCCGACCTGTACCTCGAAGGCCACGACCAGCACCGCGGCTGGTTCCACAGCTCGCTGCTGCTGGGCTGCGCCATCGAAGGCCGCGCCCCGTACAAGGGCCTGCTGACCCACGGTTTCGCCACCGACGGCCAGGGCCGCAAGATGAGCAAGAGCCTGGGCAACACGGTGGAGCCGCAGTCGGTGACCAGCAAGCTCGGCGCCGAGATCGTGCGCCTGTGGGTGGGCGCGACCGACTACTCGGGCGACCTGAACATCGACGACAAGATCCTGGCCCGCGTGGTCGATGCCTACCGCCGCATCCGCAACACGCTGCGCTTCCTGATGGCCAACACGGTGGACTTCGACCCCGCGACGGACACCGTGCCGCTGGAGCAGATGCTGGAGATCGACCGCTACGCCCTGGCCCGCGCCAGCGAGCTGCAGGCCGAGATCCTCAGGCACTTCGATGTCTACGAGTTCCACCCGGTGGTGAGCAAACTGCAGGTGTACTGCTCCGAAGACCTGGGCGCGTTCTACCTGGACGTGCTCAAGGACCGGCTGTACACGACCGCACCGAAGTCGCTGGCCCGCCGTTCGGCGCAGACCGCGCTGCACCAGATCACCCACGCCATGCTGCGCTGGATGGCGCCCATCCTCAGCTTCACCGCCGAGGAAGCCTGGGCCGTGTTCGCCAAGGACTCGACCCAAGGCTCAATCTTCTTCGAGACCTTCTCGGCCCTGCCGTCGGCCAACGAGGCGCTGCTGGCCAAGTGGGCGCGCATCCGAGAGATCCGCGACGTGGCCAACAAGGCCATCGAAGATCTGCGCACCGCGGGCCAAGTCGGCGCTTCGCTGCAGGCCACGCTGACCATCACCGCCGGCGCCGACGACGCAGCCCTGCTGCGCGCGCTGGGCGTGGACCTGAAGTTCGTGACCATCACCTCGGCCGTGACCGTGGTGGATGGCGCCGAACTGGCCGTGACCGTGGCACCCAGCACCGCCACCAAGTGCGAACGCTGCTGGCACTACGCCGACGACGTGGGGGCGCACGCCGAGCACCCCACGCTGTGTGGCCGCTGCGTGAACAACCTGGCCGAAGCGGCCGGCGCGGGCGCGGGCGAAACCCGCCGGGTGGCCTGATGGCGACCGCCAAGTACAAGGGCCGCGGCAAGGCCGGCGGTGGCGGTGGCGGTGGCGGTGGTGCCAGTCTCTGGCCCTGGCTGGGCCTGGCGGCCGGCATCCTGCTGCTGGACCAGTTCACCAAGACGCTGATCCTGGGCTATTACCAGCTGGGCGACAGCACCACCATCACCAGCTTTTTCAACATCGTGCGCGTGCACAACACCGGCGCGGCGTTCTCCTTCCTGGCGTCTGCCGGCGGCTGGCAGCGCTGGTTTTTCACCGGCATTGGCATCGCCGCGGCGGTGTTCATCGTCTGGATGCTGCGTTCCCACCCCGGCCAGAAGCTGTTCGCGTTTGCGCTGTCGTGCATCCTGGGCGGCGCCATCGGCAACGTGGTCGACCGGGTGTTGCACGGTTACGTGGTGGACATGCTGGACTTCCACTGGTCCTTCCTGTCGGGCATCTTCCCCGGTGGGCATTTTCCGGCCTTCAACCTCGCCGACACGGGCATCACCATCGGTGCGATGGCGCTGATCCTGGACGAGATCCTGCGCGTCAAAAGAAGTTGACCCCCACGCTCCGCCGCTGCGCGGGTCGCTGCCCCATGGCCGGGAAGGGCCCCGGTCGTTGCTGTGTCCTGGGGCTGATCCGGCTTGGGGCGGCCCGGCGCCGGATCGCCGGTTCGACCTGCTGTGAGGTGGTCTTGCTGCGCGGCGTATAGTTTTCCTCAGCCATGACACACCTGCTGAATCTGCTGGCCGCCATTGCGCTGCTGGTCTGGGGAACACACCTTGTGCGCACCGGCGTGCTGCGGGTGCTGGGCAGCCGCCTGCG
>NZ_JBPCSJ010000503.1:0-1725 GCF_051007235.1 Hydrogenophaga sp.
GCACCATGCAAAAGGCCCGCCAAAGCGGGCCTTTTGTTGTCGAGCGAAACCGTTCAGGTCGCCATCGGCAGCAGCGGCACGATCAGCAGGGCCACGATGTTGATGATCTTGATCAGCGGGTTCACGGCCGGGCCGGCGGTGTCCTTGTAGGGGTCGCCCACGGTGTCGCCGGTCACGGCGGCCTTGTGCGCTTCAGAGCCTTTGCCGCCGTGGTGGCCGTCTTCGATGTACTTCTTGGCGTTGTCCCAGGCGCCGCCGCCGGTGCACATGGAAATGGCCACGAACAGGCCGGTCACGATGGTGCCCATGAGCAGGCCGCCCAGCGCCTTGGGGCCCAGGAACACGCCTACCAGGATCGGCACCACCACCGGCAGCAGGCTGGGCACGATCATTTCCTTGATGGCCGCACCGGTGAGCATGCTGACGGCCTTGCCGTATTCGGGCTTGGCCGTGCCTTCCATGATGCCGGGGATCTCCTTGAACTGGCGGCGCACTTCCACCACCACCGCGCCGGCGGCACGGCCCACCGCTTCCATGGCCATGGCACCAAACAGGTAGGGGATCAGCCCCCCGATGAACAGGCCGATGATGACCAGCGGGTCGCTCAGGTCGAAGGTGACGTGCTGACCGACGGTTTCGAGCTTGTGGGTGTAGTCGGCGAACAGCACCAGCGAGGCCAGGCCGGCCGAGCCGATGGCGTAGCCCTTGGTCACCGCTTTGGTGGTGTTGCCCACCGCGTCCAGCGGGTCGGTGATGTCGCGCACGCTGCTGGGCAGTTCGGCCATCTCGGCAATGCCACCCGCGTTGTCGGTGATCGGGCCGTAGGCGTCCAGCGCCACCACGATGCCCGCCATGCTGAGCATGGACGTGGCCGCGACCGCGATGCCGTACAGACCCGCCAGGGAGTAGGCCACCATGATGGCCACGCAGACGAACAGCACTGGCCAGGCGGTCGAGCGCATCGACACGCCCAGGCCCGCGATGATGTTGGTGCCGTGGCCGGTGGTTGAGGCCTGCGCGATGTGCTGCACCGGTTTGTACTGTGTGCCGGTGTAGAACTCGGTGATCCAGACCAGCGCGGCCGTGAGCACCAGGCCAACGGCGCAGGCGCCGAAGAGCTTGAGCTGGCTGCCGGCCGCTGCGATCGCGTTGTCGGGCATGATGGCCGACGTCACAAACCAGAAGGCGATCAAGGACAGCACACCGGCGATGGCCAGGCCCTTGTAGAGGGCCGGCATCACGTTCTTCATGCCCGGCGTGGCCTTGACGAAGAAGCAGCCGATGATGGACGCGATGATGGACACGCCACCCAGCACCAGCGGGTACAACACCGCCTGCATCGGCGCCGCCGTCACCATCAAGGCGCCCAGCACCATGGTGGCGATCAGCGTGACCGCGTAGGTTTCGAACAGGTCGGCCGCCATGCCGGCGCAGTCGCCCACGTTGTCGCCCACGTTGTCGGCGATCACGGCGGGGTTGCGCGGGTCATCTTCTGGGATGCCGGCTTCCACCTTGCCCACCAGGTCGGCGCCCACGTCAGCGCCCTTGGTGAAGATGCCACCGCCCAGGCGCGCGAAGATCGAGATCAGCGAGGAGCCGAAGGCAAAACCGATCAGCGGGTTGAGCAGCTTGGCCAGGTTCTTGTCGGGCGTGAGGTTGCCGTTGCCCACCAGGAACCAGAAGAAGCCGGCCACGCCCAGCAGGCCCAGCCCCACCACCAGCATG
>NZ_JBPCSJ010000504.1:0-5817 GCF_051007235.1 Hydrogenophaga sp.
CTCGATGGTCTCGGCGCCGGCAAACAGGCCCAGCGCGCGGTTGGCCGACTGCTGCAGCGCCTCGGCCAGCCCAGGCTTGCCGCCTTCCACAGCGTTGACCGCGTACCGGCGGATGGCTTGCTCGCGGGCCAGCGGATCGGCCAGCGCCGCGCGCAGGCGCACGAATTCGTCCAGGCTGTCCTGATCGTCGGCTGGCACGCGCAGGTAACGGAAGGGCTCTGACGGGGTCTCGCGCATGCCGAAGAGGTACGAGCGTGCCCCTTCGATGTCCATCGGCAGCATGTAGTTGTTGTATTCCACGGCCTGTCCGGCCGAGTCGCGCAGCTTGTAGCTGAAGCTCGGGCCCACGTTGTGCAGCTTTTTGACGCCGTTGGTCTTGTGGCCGGCGCCGAGCTGGCTTTCGATGGAGGAGCGCAAATCCACCGCACGCACATCGGTCCCGCCGTTGCCGGGCGCACCGCCCATGTTCTCGACGTTGATCACGCGCAGCCCGGTGTACTCCAGCGTGAGCTTCTGGTCGCCGTTGGACAATGCGGTGGAGCCGCCGATGGTGCCGGAGATCTCGAAGGGTTTGGTCGGCCCGTTGATGGGCACCGCCTGCAGGTTCACCCGCGAGCCGCCATCGTCGAAGCTGGACTGGTAAATATTGATGCCCCGGTGGCTGGCGGGGTGGTTGACCTCGACCCGGGCCTCTTTTTTCTCGCCGGTCTCGTGGTCGTGGATCACGATGTCGCTGGCGAACAGCTTGGGCATGCCGGTCTCGTAGTACTCGACGATGAACTTCTTGAGTTCCACCGAGAACGGCAGGTCCTGCAGCAGCACGCCGTCGGACTGGGCCAGGATCGCGGTGCTGGCGACGGTGCCCTCGGTCACCAGCAGGTTGCCGCGGAAGGTCGGGTTCTGGGGCGAGAGGCGGTGTTCGGGCTTGACATCGGCGATCAGGCCGCCCCCGTTGTAGGACGTCTTGCCGTTGAACCACATCTGCGCACGCACGATCAGGTCGCCGTCCAGCAAGCCACCGATGCACACGAGCACGATGGCGCTGTGCGCCGCCAAGTAACCCACCTTGTTGGCCGCGCCGGCCTTGGCCGCCACCATCCAGCCCGTGCCGGCCGCGCTCTGGCGCGACTGCAGCTTGACCTTCCAGCCCGCGCCCAGCAGCGTCTGGCCGATGCGGTGGGCCGCGGCTTCGGGCCCTTCGGCCAGCAGGCCCTCCGCACGGTTCGGGAAGGCCTTGAGACTTTGTTCGCGGATGTTTTCTTTGTAGGCCTTGAAGTCGGCCAGGATCTTGGGTGTGTTTCGGGCGATGCACAGGCTGGTGCTGGTCACCAGAAAAGCCAGGATCAGCAGGAACCACCAGGCGCTGTACACCGTGTAGATCTGGGCGCTGCCAAACACGTCGGCCCAGAACGGGCCGAACTGGTTGACGTAGTTGTTCAGCGGCTCGTGCTGCTTGACCACGGTGCCGATCACCGAAGCGATGCAGATCACCGTCAGCAGCGCGATGGCGAACCGCATGGAAGACACCAGCTCCACCAGCTCGCCAAAAATGCGGGAGCGGGTTTGAACTTGCAGGCCTTGGGTGGAAACGGTCATGAATGCGCCGGAAAAAACAAACAGGGCGGGTCTGGTAGCCAGAACACGCCCTGTTGTGATGCTTGAAAAGCCTGACGGTTCAATGCAAAGCGTTGTCGCAAACCCGCATTGTGACGTCAAATATTATTGACAGCTTATATCCCCGAAATCACCGGGGACAAAGCCCTCACGTTCAGCGAAGACCAGCGATGTAGTCCGCCACGGCCTTGATTTCACGGTCGTTCATCTTGGCGGCCACACCCGCCATCTGGGCGTTGTTGTGGCGAACGCCATCGCGGAACGCCTTGAGCTGGGCTTCGGTGTAGACCGCGTGCTGACCGGCCAGACGGGGGTATTGGGCCGGGATGCCAGCACCGTTGGGGCTGTGGCAGCCCGCGCAGGCCGCGATCTGACGGTCGGCGATGCCGCCGCGGTAGATGCGCTCGCCCAGACGGACGGTGTCCTTGTTCTGCGCAAAGCCAGGCGCAGCCTTCTGGCTGGCCAGCCAGAAAGCGACGTTGCGCATGTCTTCGTCGGACAGTGCCGAGGCGAAGCCCTTCATGATGGCGTTGTCGCGCTTGCCGGACTTGAATTCCTGCAGCTGCTTGACGAGGTATTCCGGGTGCTGCTGGGCCAGCTTGGGGTTTTCGTTGATGGTCGAGTTGCCATCGGCGGCGTGGCAGGCCACACAGACCTGACCGAAAGTCGCGGCACCCTTGGCCAGATCGGGCTTGGCCGCCTGGGCGTGCGCGTTGAAAGACAGCACAGCGGCACAGGCCGCGAAGAGCAGAGAGACGGGCAGTTTCATGTCGGGGCGGCGTCGTGGGCGACGCATCGGTTTGAAGATGTGTGCGGGTTTCTGAGCTGGAACCGATCGATTTTACAATGCCCCACCGGACCCACCCCAAATGACCCACCACCACAAGCCCGCCTCAGCCGCATCCCAACGCCCTTCCCGCTCCACCGGCACGGACGCCGCCCATGCACAGGAGCTCAAGCGTCTGCACGGGTGGCTGCACACGGCGCGCTTCCTGACAACGGCCCCGCAGCTCGAACACCTGCCCGCGCTCGACGTACCGGAAATCGCTTTTGTGGGCCGCTCCAACGCGGGCAAGTCCACCTCCATCAACACGCTGACGCAACAAAAGCGACTGGCGTTCGCATCCAAGACACCGGGGCGCACCCAGAGCATCAACCTCTTTTCGCTGGGCAAACAGGGCGAGACCGACGCGGTGCTGGCCGATCTCCCGGGCTACGGCTACGCCGCCGTGCCACAAGAGGCCAAGATCCGCTGGCAGCGCGTGATGGCCAACTACCTGGTCACACGCGAAAATCTCAAGGGCGTGGTGCTGCTGTGTGACCCGCGCCTGGGCCTGACCGAACTGGACGAAGCCCTGCTGGACGTGATCCGCCCGCGGGTGCAGGAAGGGCTGAAGTTCCTGATCCTGTTGACCAAGGCCGACAAACTGACCCACGCCGAGGCGCAGAAGGCCCTGTCCATCGCCCGGCTGCAGTGCGGTGGCGGTGAGGCCCGGCTGTTTTCGGCGCTGAAAAAGCAGGGGCTGGACGAAGTGGCCCAGCTGCTGTGGCAGTGGACCCACGAGGCGCCCGACGCCGCTGCCGATGAGGCGGAACCCGAAGCGCTCGACTGACCTCAGTCGTCGCCGTAAAGCTTGGCCTGGCCGGGCGGTCGGGTCTTGAAACGCTTGTGCACCCAGAAATACTGCTCGGGCATGGTCGCGATCATGTCCTGCAGCAGTGCGTTCATGCGCGCGGTGTCGGCCACCGGGTCGTCGGTCGGGTAACCCTCCCAGCGCGGCAGGACCACGACCTCATAACCCTGCGGCGTGAGCCGGCTGATGACCGGCACGACCTGCGCCCGTGCCAGCCGCGCGAAGCGTGAGAGCGAGGTGATGGTGGCCGCCGGCACGCCGTAGAACGGCACGAACACCGAGTCGGCAGCGCCGTAGTCCATGTCGGGCAGCAGGTACAGCGGCTCGCCGGCGCGCAGGGCCGCCACCAGCGGCTTGAGCCCCTGCCGGCGCGGCACGATGTGCGCCTGCCCGAAGCGTTGTCGGCCCGCCAGGATCCAGCGGTCCACCGACTGGTTGAGCTGCTCGGCGTAAATGGTGCAAAAGCGCCGCTCCAGCTGCGAGGTCAGCGCGGTCCAGCCCGCGTCCAGCCCCACGAAGTGCGGCGCAAAGAACACCGTCGGGGTGTCACCCGCCAGGGCCGCGACCTCGCCACTCAGGCGCAGGCGGCGGTTCACGGTCTCGGGTGCGCCGTGCCAGAGCCAGCTGCGGTCCAGCCAGGCCTGGGCAAAACGCACGAAGTGCTGGCGCACCGCGGCGTGGCGCTGCGCTTCGGGCAGGTCGGGAAAACACAGCGCCCAGTTGGTGCGGGCGATGCGCCGGCGCCGACCGGCCACCGCGTGCAGCGTGCGGCCAAACACCCAGCCCAGGGCCCGCACCAGCGGCAGCGGCGCCCGTGCGAGCACGCGCATCAGCCCCAGGCCCAGGGCGTTGCCCCAACGGTCGGCCAGGGGCTTGCGCAGCGATTTGAGGCGGGCAGACAGCGTCATGGCCGGGTGTCGGCTGCAACGCGGTGCGCAGCAGGGGACTTGTAGCGGTTGTAGGACCAGAGGTACTGGCGCGGGCACTCAAGCACCAGCTGCTCCATCGCCTGGTTGATCTGCCGGGCGGCGGTCGCGGCGTCGGTGGACAGGGGCCCCCACGCGGCTTCGTTGTAAGGACGCACGTGCACCAGAAAGCCCCGACCCCAGCGCAGGCGCTCGCCCCAGGCCAGCAGCACCTGGGCGCCGGCGGCATGGGCCAGGCGGGCCGAGAGCGTCATGGTGTACGCGTCGCGCCCGAAAAACGGCGCCCAGACGCCCTGCCCGTCCGGCGGCACCTGGTCGGGCAACAGGCCCACCACCTCGCCGGCCTTGAGCGCCTTGATGAGTTGCTTGACACCGGCCAGCGTGGTCGGCGCCGTCTGCAGGCCGGGCCGCTGGCGCGCGCCGGCCACCAGATCGCGCAGCCAGGGCTGACGCGCGGGGCGGAACAGCACCGTCATGGGCTGGCGCACGCCGAAACGCAGGGCGTAGGCCTGGGCGGTGATCTCGAAACAGCCCAGGTGCGGGGTGAGGAAGAGCACGCCTCGGCCTTGCGCCTGCGCGGCCTCGATGTGCGCAGCACCCTCCCAGCCCGCCACCACCGGGCGGCCCAGCCACAGGCGGGGCAGCTCCGCCACCAGCTTGCCGGCTTCGCCGACCGAGGCCAGGGCGGTGCCGACCGGCAGGCCGGCCAGCTTCGCATGGGCCAGCAGGCGGCGGCGGTAGCGCGGGGAAAGCAAGAAGCTCAGCCAGCCCAGCCCCCAGCCCAGCGCATGCAGCAGCGACAACGGCAGGACCGAGAGGCTGCGGAAGATGAAATGGACGAAAGACGTCACTTGTCGGGGATCAACGGGTCGATCTGCGGGGGGAAAACGGGACTGTTCGGCGGGCGCCTGGGGCGGCGGCTGGTCTAAAATCCGCCCATCGCCGAGTTAATGAACTAATTGCGGGGCGATTCACAAATGCCGCTAAAGCGTTCGCCGAACTCCAGAGACCGGCAACGCCGATCCACCAACTTGGAGTTTATCTACATGGCGAACGACTTCCTCGTCACTTCCGAGTCCGTTTCCGAAGGCCACCCCGACAAGGTCGCCGACCAGATTTCGGACGCCATCCTCGACGCGATCTTCACCCAGGACCCGCGCAGCCGCGTGGCCGCCGAAACCCTGACCAACACCGGTCTGGTCGTGCTGGCCGGTGAAATCACGACCAACGCGCACGTGGACTCCATCCAGGTCGCGCGCGACACGGTCAAGCGCATCGGCTACGACAACACCGAGTACGGCATCGACTACAAGGGTTGCGCCGTGCTGGTGGCGTACGACAAACAGAGCAACGACATCGCCCAGGGCGTGGACCACGCGAGCGACGACCACCTGAACACCGGCGCAGGCGACCAGGGCCTGATGTTCGGCTACGCCTGCGACGAGACGCCCGAGCTGATGCCCGCCCCCATTCACTACGCGCACCGCCTGGTCGAGCGCCAGGCCCAGCTGCGCAAGGACGGACGTCTGCCCTTCCTGCGCCCGGACGCCAAGAGTCAGGTGACCATGCGCTACGTGGACGGCAAGCCGCACAGCATCGACACCGTGGTGCTGTCCACCCAGCACAGCCCCGATCAGAGCGAG
>NZ_JBPCSJ010000505.1:0-2921 GCF_051007235.1 Hydrogenophaga sp.
TCGCCACGGCGCGCAGTGCGTGGTCGCCAGCATCGACGTGCGCGCGCAGGACGGCGACTGGGCGTGCTACAGCCACGCTGGCCAGATCGCCACGGGCCGCGAGGTCGTGACCTGGGCACGCGAGCTGGAAGACCGCGGCGCGGGCGAGATCCTCATCACCTCCATCGAACGCGACGGCACCATGCAGGGCTACGACCTGCCGCTGATCGAGGCAGTGGTGCGCGCGGTGAAGATCCAGGTCATCGCTTCGGGTGGCGCTGGACATTACCAGCACATGGTCGATGCGGTGACGCAGGCCGGCGCGTCGGCTGTGGCTGCCGCGAGCATCTTCCACTTCACCGAACAGACCCCCGCGGGCGCCAAAGCCGCGCTGGCCGCGGCCGGCGTGCCGGTGCGCCAGACCTTCGTTCCCGCCTGACATGACAGCGCGCGTGGCGATCCGCGTCGATGCCTCGGCCGCCATCGGCACCGGGCACCTCAAGCGTTGCCTGTCGCTGGCGCACGCGCTGATCGAAGTCGGTGTGGACGTCCGTTTCGTCTGCCGGGCGCTGGACGCCGTGGCCGCTACGGTGCTGGGCGACAGCGGCTTACCCACGCGGTGGCTGCCCGCCCCCGCCCAAGCCTTCACTCCGGCACCGGATGCACCGCCACACGCGGCCTGGGCCGGTGTGCCACAGGCACAGGACGCCGACGACACCGCACAGACCCTGGCCAACTGGCGTCCCGACACGGTGGTGGTCGATCACTACGCCTTCGACGCTCGCTGGCACCGTGCGGTGCGCGCCGCGCTGGGCTGTGGTGCACAGGACTTGCGCCTGCTGGTCATCGACGACACCGCCGACCGCGTGCTCGACGCCGACGCCCTGCTGGACCACAACTGGGCACCCGATCACCGCGCCAAGTACGCCGATCGCCTGCAACGCGAGCCGCTGTGGCTGTGCGGACCACGCTTCGCGCTGCTCGCCAGTGCCTACCGAGGGGCTGCCCGGTACCGTTTTCACGACGCGGTGCGCAGCATCGGCGTCTTCATGGGCGGCACCGACCCCGGGGGGGTGTCGGCCCGCGTGCTGGCCGCCTGCCGGCACGCCGGCTTTACAGGCCCGGTGGAAGTGGTGTCCACCTCGGCCAACCCGCAGTTGGCCGGCCTGCGGGAGGCCTGCCAGCGCAACGGACAAGCCACTCTGACGCTCGACCAGCCCGACCTGGCCGCCTTCTTTGCACGGCACGACCTGCAGATTGGCGCCGGTGGCGGCGCGACCTGGGAACGCTGCTGCATGGGCGCCCCTGCCGTGGCCCTGGCCCTGGTGGCCAACCAGTCGGCCGTGGTGCCGGGGCTGGCGGCCCTGGGTGCGGTGCGCGCAGCCGATGAAGCCACGCTGCCTGTTGTGCTGCGCGAGCTCATCGCCGATCCGGCCGCGCGGCGATCGCTGGCGGAACGGGCCGCTGCGCTGGTGGATGGCCGTGGCGCCCAGCGCGTGGCCCTGGCCCTGTTGCGCGACCAACTGCAACTGCGCCCCGCCACGGCCGACGACGCGCCGCTGCTGCACGGCTGGCGCAACCACCCATCGGTGCGCGCCGTGTCGGCCACACAGGACCCGATCGACTTCGACGCCCACGAGGCCTGGGTGCGTGCGGTGCTCGCGCACCCCGGGCGCTGGCTGTTCGTCGGCAAGGTCGGCCAGCTGCCGGTGGGCAGCATCCGGTTCGACCGGCTGGCCAACGGCCACCTGGAGGTCTCGCTCTACCTCGATCCGGACCTGCAGGGGCTGGGCCTGGGCCGGCACCTGCTGGCGGCGGGCGAGCAGGCGTTGCTGGAGCTGCACCCGGCGGGCATCACCGTCGACGCCAGCGTGCTGCCCGGCAACAACGCATCGCAACAACTCTTTGCAGCCGGTGGCTACCATGGTGGCCCACTGCAATACGAGAAGACCATCGGGCCTCTGCTGGGCCCCACTGAGACCGCACCATGAAGATCCTCGACCGTGAGATCGGCTCCGGCCACCGCCCCTACCTGATCGCCGAGATGTCGGGCAACCACAACCAGTCGCTGGATCGCGCACTGGAGATCGTGGACGCCGCCGCCGCGCACGGCGCCGACGCGATCAAGCTGCAGACCTACACCGCCGACACCATGACGCTGAACCTGCGCATGCCCGGCTTCGTGATCGACGACCCCAAGAGCCTGTGGGCCGGACGCCAGCTGTACGAGCTGTACGAAGAGGCCCATACCCCCTGGGAGTGGCACGCGCCCATCATGGAACGAGCGGCTCAACACGGCGTGCACTGCTTCAGCACGCCGTTCGATTTCAGCTCGGTGGACTTTCTCGACTCGCTGAACGTGCCGGCCTACAAGATCGCCTCATTCGAGAACACCGACCTGCCGCTGATCCGCCGCGTGGCCGCCACCGGCAAGCCCATGATCATGTCCACCGGCATGGCCACGGCCGGCGAGATCGACGAGGCCGTGCGCGCCGCGCGCGAAGCCGGCTGCCGCGACCTGGTGCTGCTCAAGTGCACCAGCACCTACCCCGCCACCGCCGCCAACACCAACATCAGCACCATCCCGCACCTGCGCACCCTGTTCGGCTGCGAGGTGGGCCTGTCAGACCACACCATGGGCTGCGGCGTCTCGGTGGCGGCCACCGCGCTGGGCGCGACGGTGATCGAAAAACACTTCACCCTGCGCCGCGCCGATGGGGGTGTGGATTCGAGCTTCTCGATGGAACCGCAGGAACTGCGTCAGTTGCGCGAGGAAACCGAGCGCGCCTGGCAGGCGGTCGGCCAGATCAGCTACGGCCCGACCACGGCCGAAATGAAGTCGCTCGCCTTCCGCCGCTCGCTCTACATTGCGCAGGATCTGAAGGCCGGCGATGTGCTCACGCGCGACAACCTGCGCTGCGTGCGACCCGGCTTTGGCCTCC
>NZ_JBPCSJ010000506.1:0-3292 GCF_051007235.1 Hydrogenophaga sp.
CGCGTGTACACGCTCAGGTGCTTCCAGCGGCGGATCGGTTCGGCCACCTGCTCGGGCGTGAAGCTCGGCGCGATCTGCACCAGCACCGCGTTCACGCTGCGGCTGCTGGTCTGCAGGCCTTGCACCGCCTCCAGCAGGCCGGGGCTGCCCGGGCGGTTGAAGGCCGGGTTGGCGGCGGTGCGCGCGCGGTCGTTGACGATGGCGTCGTTGTCTTTCAAAAACTGCGTTTCTTGCGCGTCCTTGAGCGGCACGAACAGCATCGGGTCGCCGCCCGACGACACCATGCGCCGCGTCAGCCCCACCACGGTGTAGTCGTGCCGGCGGATGCGCACCGTCTCGCCGAGCTGGAAGCCGGTCTTCACGTCGGCCACCGCCTCGTAGTGGCTGCGCGTGGGGTGGCGCCCGGCCACCAGGTAGCCCGGCGCGCCGGGCATGCCGGGCTCCATGCCCACCACCATCACGCGGTTGTCCACGCCCTTGCGCGCCACCTGCATGGTCAGGTAGGTCACGTTGGCTGCTGCGGCCACGCCCGGCATGCCGCGCACGCTGCGCACCACGTCGTCCTTGATGCTCGACGACTCCGCATACGGCCCCTGCGTGTCTTTCTGCACCACCCACAGGTCGGCGCGGCTGTTGGCCAGCAGCGCGTGCGCGTCGTCCACCATGCCGCGGTACACGCCGGCCATGGTCAGCGTCACGCCGATCAGCAGCCCAAGGCCCAGCCCGGTCAGCACGTACTTGCTCCAGCCGTGCAGGATGTCGCGGCCCGCGAGGCTGATCACTTGGCGCCTCCCGCGGGCACCAGTTGTTCCACCACGCTGATGCGCGCATCCGGCTTCAAGGCGCCCTGGCTGTACAGCACCACCGTGTCGCCCTCGTTCAATCCTTTCAACACCTGCACCGTGCCGTCCAGGCCCTGCACGCCCAGCGTCACCGGCGCGAAGGCCAGCGTGCCGTCCAGCAGGCGCCACACACCGGTCTGGCCTTCTTGCTGCTGCACCGCCGCGTTGGGCAGCAGCAGGTGCTCGGCCGTGGGCGGCAGCGCCAGCGTCACCTCGGCCATTTCGCCCACCGACACGCCCGCGGGCAGCGCGTCGAACGCCACCATCGCCAGCCGCTCTTCGGTCACGGCGTCGGCCAGCGCCTCCACCCGCACCACCCGTCCGTCGAACACCTCGCCCGGGCGCGAGCGCAGCGCGATGCGCGCCACCAGGCCCGGCGCCAGCCCGGCGCTGCGGCCCTGGTCCACCCGCAGCTTGACCCACAGGCTGGCCGGGTCCACCAGCCGCAGAACGGCCTGGCCCGCTACCACCGTGGTGCCGGCCTCGGCGTCGCGCGCCGTCACCACCGCCGCCGCGGGCGCCACCAGTTTCAAATTGCCGCGCTGCTGCGCCAGGGCCGCGCGCTCGGCGCGCAGCCGGCTCAGGTCCTGCGCCGTGCCGCCCAGGTTGGCCTGCGCCGCCTGCAGCCCGGCGTTGGCCGACGCCACCTCTTGCGAGCGCGCCTCCAGCGCCCCGGCGCTGATGAAGGCCTGCTGTGCCAGGTCTTCGTTGCGTTTGAGGTTCGCCGCCGCCAGCGCGCGCCGCGCCTGTGCGTCGGCCACCTGCGCGCCCGCCGCCTGCTGCGTGCTCTGCGCGCGCGCAAGCGACGCGTCCAGCGCCGCCAGCCGCTGGTCCAGGTCGACCGGGTCCATCTCGGCCAGTGCCTGGCCCGGCTGCACCGCCTGGCCCACGTCCACCTGCACGCCCAGCACACGCCCGGCCACGGTGGGCCCCACCAGCCAGCTGCGCCGAGCCTCCACCTGGCCAATGCCGAAGATCTCCGGCGTCACTTGGCCTTTTGTCACCTTGGTCACCTGCACCTTCACCGGGGCCAGCGGCCCGGTGCGCAGCGCCACGAACGCCAGCGCGCCCAGCAGCGCGAGCGCCAGGCCGCCCAGCAGCAGCCGGCGCGAGGTGGTGGGTTTCATCATCGTCATGCGGGGGTCTCCTGGGGGCGTCGGGTGCGGGTGGGGGGGGCGGCAAGGGCGTGCTGGAACAGGTCGTACACGGCGGGTGCCAGCGGGCGGATGGCCCCCACCTGGCCGCTCAGCAGCGACTGCATCACCAGCCCCTGCACCGAGCCGATGAACAGCACCGCCGCGGCCTGCAGGTCGATGCCCGGCGCCAGTTGGCGGGCCGCCTGTGCTTGCTGCAGCAGGCCGGTGATCAGGCCGCGGTAGTCCTGCATCAGCCGCCACACGCGCGCTTTGAGCGGTGTGTCCTCCGGGTGCTGCAGCTCCTGAAAGATCACGCGCGGCACGCCCGGTTGCTCCACCACGAAATCCACATGCGCCATGAACACCGCGCGCAAGGCTGCCAGCGGCTGGGCTTGGGCGTCGGCGGCGGCGCGCAGGCGGGCCAGCAGGTCGTCGTGCACGGCGTCCATCACCGCCAGCCAGATCGCGGCCTTGCTCTCGAAATGGCGGAACACCGCGCCCTGCGTGATGCCCACGGCCTGGGCCAGATCGGCGGTGGTCACGTTGGCGGGGCTGCGCTGCGCGGCCAGGTCCAGCGCGGCCGCCACCAGGCTGGCCTGGCGCTGTTCGGTGGCTTGTTTGGGGGTCGATGCGGTGGGCATGGCTTGAAATGTAATTCATCAATTACTTATGTTCAAGGTGCTGAACAGGCAGCGGTGCGTAGGGGTGAGCCGGTGCGGGTGACGGCTTGATCTGGCGCAAACAGGCCAGCAAAACCCGGGGACATAGTTCGTCCGGACGATGCCGCCGTGTCGGCGCCTCGTCCTTCTGCCGTGGCCGTGTGTGCCTCTGGCGGATGGTCAGCCCTGCCCTGAACAGGGACATTCATGCCATGTCTTTCGGAGAGAAAACATGGCTTCAGAACTGAGAAATGAAAGAAAGGCCTGGTCGGTCCTGATCGTCAGCTCGCTGGCGTTCACGGTCTGCTTCATGGTCTGGATGATGTTCGGCGTGATCGGCATCCCGATCAAGAAAATGCTGAACCTCAACGCGACCGAATTCGGTCTGCTGACCGCGATGCCGGTGCTGACCGGCTCGCTGATCCGGGTGCCGCTGGGCATCTGGACCGACCGCTACGGCGGCCGCATCGTCATGGCGATCCTGATGGCGATCACCGTGCCGGCCATCTGGCTGATGAGCTACGCCACCGAATACTGGCACTTCCTGACCATCGGCCTGTTCGTGGGTCTGGCGGGCGGCTCGTTCTCGGTCGGCACGCCCTATGTGGCGCGCTGGTTCCCCAAGAGCCGCCAGGGCATGGCCATGGGTGTGTAC
>NZ_JBPCSJ010000507.1:0-3027 GCF_051007235.1 Hydrogenophaga sp.
GCGTCGGTGGTCTCGTTGCGGAAGGCCAGCTGCACGCGCGGCAGCAGCTTTTCCTGGCAGTAGGCGCGGGCAGCGTCCTGCACCTGGCGCTCGTCGTCGGTCAGCTGGGCGCTCAGGTGGAACGGGTCTTCCCAGTTGAAGGTGTTTTTGCTGGTGGCCATGGTGGAATCTCCTGAAAGTGAACAGACGGCGTGCGATCAATCCTGACGCAGCAGTTCGCGGCCGATGATGAGTTGCTGGACCTGGGTCGTGCCTTCGTACAGGCGAAGCAGGCGGGCGTCGCGGTAGAAGCGCTCCACCGGGTATTCGTTGATGTAGCCCGCGCCGCCGTGGATCTGCACGCCGCGGTCGGCCACGCGCCCCACCATCTCGGTCGCAAACAGCTTGGCGCAGGACACGCGCATGGAAATGTCGGGATCGGACACATGGGCCGGCTTGCCGTCGAAGCGCTGGGCCACGTCCTTGACCAGCGACCAGCCCGCCAGCAGCTCGGCCTGGCTGTCGGCCAGCATGGCCTGGATCAGCTGGAACTCGCCGATGGCCTTGCCGAACTGCTTGCGCTCGCGGGCATAGCGGCGCGACTCGTCGATGATGCGCGAGGCCAGGCCGCAGGACACGGCCGAGATGTTCAGCCGACCGCGGTCGAGCACCTTCATCGCGGTCTTGAAGCCCTGCCCCGGCACGCCGCCGATGATGTTGGCCGCCGGCACGCGCACGTTCTCCAGGATCACGTCGCAGGTCATGGTGCCGCGCTGGCCCATCTTCTTGTCCTTTTTGCCCAGCTTGATGCCGGGCGTGTCGGCAGGCACGATGAAGGACGAGACGCCGCCTGCGCCGGGCCCACCGGTGCGTGCCATGAGCGTGAAAGCCCCCGCGCGCGGCGCGTTGGTGATGTAGCGCTTGGTGCCGTTGAGCACGTAGTGGTCACCGTCGAGCTCGGACCGTGTATTTAGCGACGCGGCGTCGGTGCCGGCGTCGGGCTCGGTCAGCGCGAACGACATGATCAGTTCGCCGCTGGCGACCTTGGGCAGGTACTCGGCCTTCTGCTCGGGCGTGCCGTCCATCAGGATGCCCTGCGAGCCGATGCCGATGTTGGTGCCGAACACCGAACGGAAGGCGGCCGCCGTGCGGCCCAGCTCGTAGTTGACCAGCACCTCCTGGCTCACCGACAGGCCGATGCCGCCGTACTCCTCGGGCACGGTCAGGCCGAACAGGCCCATTTCCTTCATGTCCTCGACGATGTCGGCGGGCACTTCGTCGTGCTCTTCGAGGTGGTTTTCGGCGGGCACCAGGCGCTCCAGCACGAAGCGCTGGATGGTGGGCAACAGAATGTCAAAGGATTCGGCGTCGAGTGCCATGGGGTTCGCTCCAGGGATCGGGATGGGGTTCAGCGGTGCTGGAAAGCCGGCGCGCGTTTGTCCAGAAACGCGTGCATGCCCTCGTGTGCGTCGGCGCTGGCAAAGCGTTCGTAGAGCGCGTGGCGCTCGAACAGGATGCCTTCGGTCAATGGGCTTTCCCAGGCCCGGTTGACCGAGGCCTTGATGGCCATCAGCGCGGGCAGGGAGAAGCCAGCGATCTTCTCGGCCAGGGCCAGGGTCTGGTCCAGCAACTCGGCGTCGGGCACCACGCGCGAGACCAGGCCGTAACGGTCGGCCTCCTGCGCGTCCAGCATGCGGGCCGAGAGGCACATGTCCATGGCCTTGGCCTTGCCGATGGCGCGCGGCAGGCGCTGCGTGCCCCCCGCGCCGGGCAGCATGGCGAGCTTGATTTCGGGCAGCGCGAACTTCGCCGATTCGGCCGCGACGATGACGTCGCAGGCCAGCGCCAGCTCGCATCCGCCGCCCATGGCGAAGCCGGACACCGCGGCCAGCACCGGCTTGCGCACGCGGCGGATGGTTTCCCAGTTGCGGGTGATGAAGGCGCCTTGGTAGACGTCCATGAACGACCAGTCGGCCATGGCCTCGATGTCGGCCCCGGCGGCAAACGCCTTGGCGCTGCCGGTGATGACGATGGCACCGATGCCGTCGTCGGCATCGAAGGCCAGCAGGGCCGCGCCCAGCTGGTCCATCAGCGCGTCGTTGAGCGCGTTGAGCTGTTTTGGCCGGTTGAGCGTGAGGACGCCCACCCGGCCCCTCGTGTCGACGAGGACCGGTTGTTCAGTCATGGTGTGTGTGGACAGAGATGCAGCGACCCGCACAGCGGCGGATCGAGGGGGCAGATGAATCCAGCGCCGGGCCGCCCCAAGCTGGATTCGCACCCCCTTGGGGGGCAGCGACCTGCGCAGCGGCGGAGCGTGGGGGCCATGTCCTAGTCGATGTTGATCTTGGCTTCTTTGATGAGCCCCGACAGCATCTTGGCTTCGGTGACCAGCAAGGTCTTGAACTCGGCGTTGTCCAGGCCCACCGGCTCGGCACCCAGCGATTCGTAACGCGTCTTGGTGTTGGCCTGGGCCAGCGCCTTGGCGATCTCCTTGGCCATGCGCGCGCTCACGTCGGCCGGCGTGCCGTTGGGCGCCCACATGCCGAACCAGATGTCCAGCTCGGCGCCCTTGAAGCCCAGCTCGGCCAGTGTGGGCACGTCGGGGAAGAAGGACGAACGCTTGGCACCGGCCACCGCCAGCATGCGCACCTTGCCGGCGCGCACGTGCGGGAAGGCGATGCCCGGATCGAACACGTAGTCGGCCTGGTTGGCCATCACGTCCTGCAGGGCCGGCGCGGCGCCGCGGTAAGGGATGTGGGTGGCGAACACGCCGGTGACCTTCTTGAACAGTTCACCGGCCAGGTGCGGCGGGGTACCGGCACCGGCGGACGAGTACGACAGCTTGCCGGGGTTGGCGCGCGCATATGCCACGAATTCATTGGCATCCTTGAAGGTGGCCTGCGGCTTGACCACCAGGTACATCTGGCTGCGACCCACACCGGCGACTGGGGTCAGGTCCTTGGCCGGCGCGATGGTCTGCTTGAACAGGTAGGGGTTGGCGGTCTCGAACGAAGTGGGTGCGATCAGGAAGGTGTAGCCGTCCGGTGT
>NZ_JBPCSJ010000508.1:0-4032 GCF_051007235.1 Hydrogenophaga sp.
GATCAACCGTGGGAGAACTGTAGAAATTCGCGGCCGTTCGCACCATTCGGAGGCCTACGCGAAAGGCTCCGTAGAACTACGGAGCGGCCGAAAACCGCAGGGCCGACTCAGAGCGCGTCGTGCTCGTCGACCAGCGCCGCGTAGCGCCGGATCAGCTGCGCCAGTGACTCTGCCTGCAGCTTGGCAAACAGGTTGGCTCGGTGCGTTTCGACCGTGCGCGGCGAGAGGTCCAGCGCGCGGCCGATTTCCTTGTTGGTCAGGCCCGCCACGATCAGACCCAGCACCTCGCGTTCGCGCTCGGACAGCTGCGCGTAGCGCTCGCGCGCCGCGCGATCGGCCTGGTGGCGCTCGCGCGAGCGCACATGCTGGCGCACCGCGTTCTGCAGCGCCTCGATCAGCAGTTCGTCGTTGACCGGCTTCTCCAGGAACTCGGCGGCGCCGGCTTTGAAGGCGCGGCGGCACATGTCCACCGTGCCGTGACCCGTGAGCATGATCACCGGCTGGTCCACGCCCTGCGCGACCAGGGTGTCGAGCACTGTCAGGCCGCTGATGCCGGGCATGCGCACGTCCAGCACGATGGCGCCGATGGCCTCGCGGTCGAAGCCGCTCAGAAAGGCCTGCGGGTCGGCCCAGGTCGTCACGCGCAGGCCCACGGTGCCGATCAGCAGCGCCAGGCCCTCGCGCACCGCCGCGTCGTCGTCGATCAGGTGGATGGTGGGCGAGAGGCTGGTCATGGGGTGGTCTTGAGCGGCAGGCGCAGCGTGAACACCGCACCGCCGTCGGGGCGGTTGGCCGCGGTGAGCGAGCCGCCCATGCCCTGCGCCAGCGTCTCGCACAGCGGCAGGCCCAGGCCCAGGCCGCCTTCGCGGGTGGAGAAGAAGGGTTCGAACAGGCGCGGCAGCGCTTCGGGCGCGATGCCGGGGCCGCGGTCGGCGACGGCCAGTTCGCCCTGGCCTTCGGCAGTGCCGACCGAAAGCGTCAGCGCGCGCCGCGCCGCATCGACACCTTCCATCGCCTGCAGCGCGTTCATCAGCAGGTTGTGCACGATCTGGTCCACGGCCACCGGGTCCGCGCGCACGTTCACGGCTTCGGCCGCCTGCAGCGCCGGCCCCACGCCGCGCCGCTGGCATTCGGGCTCGAGCAGGTACAGCGCGCGCCGCACGGCTTCGGCAAGGTCGACCACGCCTTCGTTGGCCGCAGCGTCGGCACGGTGTGCCGGGCGTTCGACGGCGGTGCGCAGACGGCCCACCACCTCGGCCGCGCGGCGCGCTTGCGCCACCGCCTGCGCCATCGCGCCGCGGGCGGTGTCGAGCTCGGGCGGATCGTCGGCCAGCAAGCGTTGCGCGGCCTGCGTGTTGGCCAGCACGGCCGTGAGCGGCTGGTTGAGTTCGTGCGCCATGCCCGCGGCCAGTTCGCCCAGCGTGTTCAGGCGCGCCACCTGGCCCAGGCGCAGCAGTTCTTCGGCGCGGCGGCGCGCGGTGCGCTGGCGCAGCCATTGCGCCAGCAGCGCCAGCACACCGGCCACCGAGGCCACCCATCCCAGCATCCGGCCCCAGGGCAGGTGCGACCAGCCCAGTTGCTGGCGGGCCACCACGTCGAACGGCTGGCTCGACGCCGCGAGGTGTTTGTGGAACTCGAAGCGCCAGCCGCCGCCGGCCGACAGCGCCGCGGCGTTGCCGGGCTGCAGTTCAAACGACTGGGCGGCGTGTTCGAGCCGCACCTGCACCGCGCTGGTCGCCCTCGGCATCGGCCACTCGCCCCAGGGCACCATGCCCTGGAGGTCGATGGTCAGTGCATAGGCTGCCGGCTCCGCCGCCAGCACCAGGCGGTAGCGGCCTGAGGCCAGGTCCAGGCCGGCGAGCGCGGGGCGCCGGCTCTGGCGGGAGCGTGTCTCGGCGTCGGCCAGCTCGGCGTCGGGCCAGGCGGTGCCACGGTCGCGCCGCTGCACCGCGAGGATGTGCGGGTAGAGGGCTGGCAGGCGCTGTTCGGGGGCCGTGGCGCTGGCACCGTCCGGCCCGGGCTGCAACAGCGCCAGGGTGTCGAGGATGGCATCGTGCTGCACGACCTGCTGGCTCAGCAGGCGGTGCACGATGCGGGCGTCGGTCTCGAACAGTGCCCTTTGCTCGTCGATCGACTGGCGGGCGAGCAGCGTCGTCCCGGCCAGCGAGACCACGGTCCCACCGACCCACCACCACAAACCAGACCATGTGTTGCGCATGCGGCGGATTCTGGCACGCACCCCGCGCCGGTGACAGGCGCTATGCAGCGACCCGCGCAGCGGCGGAGCGTGGGGGCTTGATCCTTCAGTCGAACAGCGGCTTGACGTTCCAGATCTGGTCGGCGTACTCGCGGATGGTGCGGTCCGATGAGAAGGCGCCCATGCCGGCGACGTTGAGGATGGCCTTGCGCGTCCATTCGCTGGGGCGCCGGTAGAGCTCGTCGACCTTCTGCTGGGTGGCGATGTAGTCGGCGTAGTCGGCCAGCAGCAGGTAGTAGTCCGACTCGAGCAGGGTGCGCGTGATGTCGTGGAAGCGGCCCGGCTCTTCGGGGCTGAAGGCGCCTTCGGCGATGCGGTCGATGGCGGTTTTGAGGTCGTAGTTGTGGTCGTAGTAACGGCGCGGGTTGTAGCCGCTGGCACGCAGGGCGGCTACCTGCTCGGTGCGCAGACCGAAGATGAAGATGTTGTCCAGGCCCACGTTTTCGGCGATCTCGATGTTGGCACCGTCCCAGGTGCCGATGGTCAGCGCGCCGTTGAGGGCGAACTTCATGTTGCCGGTGCCCGAGGCCTCGGTGCCGGCGGTGGAGATCTGTTCCGACAGATCGGCCGCAGGAATGATCACCTCGGCCAGCGAGACGCGGTAGTTCGGCAGGAAAACGACCTTGAGCTTGTCGCCGATGCGCTTGTCGTTGTTGACCGTGCGCGCCACGTCGTTGATGAGCTTGATGACGAGCTTGGCCATGTAGTAGGCCGACGCTGCCTTGCCGCCGAAGATGACGGTGCGCGGCACCCAGTTGGCGTTGGGGTGGGCCAGGATCTGCTGGTAGCGCGTGACCACGTGCAGCACGTTGAGCAGCTGGCGCTTGTACTCGTGCATGCGCTTGATCTGCACGTCGAACAGGCTGTCGGGGTTGACGACGATGCCGGTTTCCTTGGCGATGCGTTCGGCCAGGCGCTGCTTGTTCTGTGCCTTGGCCAGGCGGAAGGCGTTCTGGAACTCGGCGTCATCGGCCAGCGGGCGCAGTGCGCTGAGCTCGTCGAGGTGGCGGCGCCAGGTCTTGCCGATGCGCGCGTCGATCAGGGTCGAGAGCGGGCGGTTGGCCTGCGACAGCCAGCGCCGCGGCGTGATGCCGTTGGTCTTGTTGCAGAAACGCTCGGGCCAGAGCTTGGCAAAGTCGGCAAAAATGGTTTCCACCATCAGGTTGCTGTGCAGGGCCGAGACGCCGTTGACCTGGTGGCTGGCCAGCACCGAGAGCGAGGCCATGCGCACGCGGCGCTGGCCGCGTTCGTCGATCAGCGAGACGCGGCGCAGCAGGTCGTTGTCGCCGGGGAACTTGTCGTGCACCTCGGCCAGGAAGCGCGCGTTCAGGTCGTAAATGATGCGCAGGTGGCGCGGCAGCAGGCGGCCCATCAGCTCCACCGGCCAGGTCTCCAGCGCTTCCTGCATCAGGGTGTGGTTGGTGTAGCTGAAGATGCGCTGGCAGAGGCCCCAGGCGCTGTCCCATTCGAGCTTGTGCTCGTCCACCAGGATGCGCATGAGCTCGGGCACGGCGAGCGCGGGGTGGGTGTCGTTGAGGTGGATCGCCACCTTGTCGGCCAGCTGGTCGAAGCTGCCGTGGTTCTTCAGGTAGCGGCGGATGATGTCTTGCAGCGAGGCGCTGACGAAGAAGTACTCCTGGCGCAGGCGCAGTTCCTTCCCGTGCTCGGTGGAGTCGTCCGGGTAGAGCACGCGCGAGACGTTTTCCGACTGGTTCTTGGCCTCCACCGCGCGCATGTAGTCGCCCTTGTTGAAGGCGTCGAGGTTGATACCGCTG
>NZ_JBPCSJ010000509.1:0-6544 GCF_051007235.1 Hydrogenophaga sp.
GGTGAGTTCGGGCGCGCGTTCGCTCAGGCTGCGGCCCAGCACCACGGCGCAGGCGACGGCTTCGTCCTGGCTGCCGGCGTTCAGGCTGTAGGTGCCGGGCAGGTCGATCACGGTGACCGAGCGGCCGGCGGCGGTTTTCATGAGGCCGCGCTTGAGTTCGACCGTGACGCCGGCGTAGTTGCCCACCTTCTGCTGGCTGCCGGTGAGGCGGTTGAACAGCGCGGTCTTGCCGCAGTTGGGGTTGCCCAGCAGGGCCAGGCGGCGCTGCGCGAGACCGCTGGTGTCGATGACGTTGCTCATGGGGTAACCCTCCGCGCTGCGCGCTGCGGGGCTGAGCACCTTCGGAACGGCCGTGCGGTGCTCATGCGGCGCGCGGCTGAACCGGGATCTGTGCGGCCTCTTCGGGGCGCAGGCCGAACACCGCGTCACCCACCTGCACCACCAGCGCCCCCCCGCGGAACCAGCTGCGCTGCAGCACGCGCACGTTTTCCAGCGGCAGAAAACCCAGCTCCAGCAGGCGCGGGTGGCCGGCGCCGGCGGCGGCCACGCGGTGCCACTGGCGCGGCGGGGCCTGGTTGAGCGAGGGCATGGTGGTCATGGGTCAGCACTTGCAAATGAGAATGCTTCGCATCATAAACACAAACCACCGGACACGGTTTGATATTTCGCAAACATCGGTGCCGCGCAGGCGGCCGGTCACGCATGCCGGACAATCATGGGTTTTCCATTGCAACGCCCATCCGCGCCATGACCGACACCCGCCCCGCCCTGCCCGACCACCTCGCCATCGACCCCCGCAGCCCGCACCACGTGCGCGAAGTGTTCGACCACGACATCGGCATCCTGTTCAACGGCAAGGAACGCTTTGACGTGACCGAGTACTGCATCAGCGAAGGCTGGATCAAGGTGCCCGCCGGCAAGACCGTGGACCGCAAAGGCAACCCGCTGACCATCAAGCTCAAGGGCACGGTCGAAGCCTTCTACAAAGCCTGATGCACAAGGGCTGAGTCAGAACCCCTGCTGCGCCGGTTCGTCCTCGCCCCGCGCCGGCCCAGCCTGGGCCAGTGCCATCCACACCGGCAGCGGCAGCCGCTCCACCGCACGGCGCGGCGCCTCACGCGCCACCACCAGCTGCCCGCCCTGCACCTGCATCACCCCGCATTCGGGCGGGATGTCGTCAGGCCCGCCCACGGGGCGGCCGCGCGCGTCGTTGCCCAGCACGTACCAGCAGGCGCTGGCCATGTCCAGATACGCCGCGCGTTTGGCGGGCTTCTTCAGGTCGCCCAGCAGGTCTGCGCGGCTGACCTTGATCTCGTGCACGACAGGTTCCAGGTAGGCCTCCACCGTGCTGCGGCGGATGGAAAACACGTCCGGGCAGGCCATGACCCAGGCGTGATCGGGGCCGGTGTCGTCCCTCGCATCCGGTTCACCCGCGATCAGCGGTGGTGCTTCGGGGGCGGCCACGTCCTCCACCCCGAACAGCGCCAGCGGCACCCGCGCGCGCAGCATCAGCCCGCGCCAGGCCAGGCGCCCCGCCCGGCCCATGCTCAGCGCGACCTGCTGCACCAGCGCCTCGTGCGGCGTGCGCGCGGCCTTGTTGGTGGCGAACACGCGCGCCAGGGTCTGGATGCCGGCGTCCGTCACGCGCAGGGTCTCGTGCCCGTCGGGCGAGCGCACGCGCTCCACCTGCCCGGCCGCTAGCAGTTCCACCTCCAGCATGTCGTGGCAGGGCCACCCGGCGGACCGGTAGATCTCGCGCAGGCGGCGGTGGTGGTGCCGGGTCAGGAGGGGCGCATCGCTCATGGACTGATGATATGTCCAGTACGATGGGTGCCGCATGGACAACGCCGCACGACTGGTTGAAGACGCCACCGATGACGCCCCGCTGGGCGTGGTGGCGGTGCGCGCGCTGTGCGACTTTGCGGCGCGCGCGGGCGATCTGGACCTGCGCTTCACGCCATCGCCCAGCGGCGCCGAAGGGGTGGAAGGGCACGGCGAGGTGACCTCGCGCCGGGCCGCCAGCTACCAGCGCGAAGTGCCGCTGGCCACGGTGTGGAACGGCCTGCGGGTGCAGGGCCGCGCCGACGGCTGGGACCCCGACGCGCGCCGGGTGGAAGAGATCAAGACGCACCGCGGCGACGTGGCCCTGATAGCACCCAACCGCCGCGCCCTGCACCGCGCGCAGGCCATGGTGTACGGCCACATCCTGTGCCAGCAGCTGGCGCTGGAGGGGCTGGAAACCGCGCTGGTGTACTTCAACATCGACACGCAGACCGAGACCCCGCTGCCGCAGTGGCACAGCGCCGCCGAGCTGCGCGCGCACTTTGAAGACCTGTGCACCCGCTACGCCGGCTGGGCGCGGGCCGAGCGCGCGCACCGCGTGGCACGTGACGCGGCGCTGCGCGAACTGAGCTTCCCCTTCCCAGCCTTCCGCGCCGGGCAGCGCGCGCTGGCCGAGGCGGTCCACCGCACGCACCGCCACAGCCGGGTGCTGATGGCGCAGGCGCCCACCGGCATCGGCAAAACGCTGGCCACGCTGTTCGCGGCGCTCAAGGCGGCGCCGGGAGAAGGCGCCGGGCCGGGCACGGACAAGGTGTTCTACCTGACGGCCAAGACCCCCGGCCGCCAGCTCGCGCTGGACGCGCTGGCGACGCTGACCCAGGCCGGCACGCCGCGGGCGATCCCGCTGCGCGTGCTCGAACGCATGGCGCGAGACAAGGCCTGCGAACACCCGGACAAGGCCTGCCACGGCGAGAGCTGCCCGCTCGCGCGCGGCTTCTACGACCGCCTGCCCGCCGCCCGCACCGCCGCGGCGCAGGCCGGCCGGCTGGACAAGACCGCGCTGCGCGAGGTGGCGCTGGCGCACAGCGTGTGCCCATACTACCTGGGCCAGGAAATGCTGCGCTGGTGCGACGTGGCGGTGGGCGACTTCAACCACTTTTTCGACCACGGCGCCGCCTGGCACGCGCTGACCGAGGCCAACGGCTGGACGGTGGACCTGCTGGTGGACGAGGCGCACAACCTGATCGAGCGCGCCCGGCTGATGCACAGCGCGACCCTGGACCCTGCGGCCTTCCAGGCGCTGCGCCAGAGCGCGCCCGCCGCGCTGAAAAAGCCGCTGGAGAAGCTGCAGCGCCGCTGGAGCGCGCTGGGCAAAGAACAAACGCAGGACCACGAAGTGCTGCCCGACGTGCCCGGTGAATTCGTGGCCACGCTGCAAGGCGTGTGCAGCGACATCGGCGACCACCTGGCGCAGCACCCGCAGGACGCGGTGGACGGTCCGCTGCAGCGCTGGTGGTTCGACGCGCTGCACTTCCTGCGGGTGGCCGAGTCGTTCGCCGAGCATTCGCTGTGCGACCTCACGCGCGCGTCTCAAGCTCGCACCCAGCACCCGCAGCTGGCCATCCGCAACGTGGTGCCCGGCCCGCTGCTGGCGCCGCGCTGGGCCACGGCGCACAGCACCACGCTGTTTTCCGCCACGCTCGCACCCATGGACTACGTGGCCGACCTGCTGGGCCTGCCTGCCGACACGCTGCGGCTGGACGCGCCTTCGCCGTTCAGCGCCGACCAGCTGGCGGTGCGCATCGCGCCGCACATCTCCACCCGCTGGGCCGACCGCCTGACCTCGTTGGACGCGGTGGTGCAGGTGATCGCAGCGCAGTACCAGTCCGCACCCGGCAACTACCTGGCCTTCTTCAGCAGCTTCGACTACCTGCAGCAGGCGCTGGACCGGCTGCAGCAACACCACCGCGAGCTGCCAGTGTGGGCGCAGTCGCGCGGCATGGGCGAGCCCGAGCGCGAGGCCTTCATCGCCCGCTTCACCGAACACGGCCAGGGCATCGGCTTCGCGGTGCTGGGCGGCGCGTTCGGCGAAGGCATCGACCTGCCGGGGCGTCGCCTGATCGGCGCCTTCATCGCCACGCTGGGCCTGCCACAGGTGAACCCGGTCAACGAGCAGATGCGCGCGCGGCTGCAGGCGCGCTTTGGCCAGGGTTACGACTACGCGTATCTCTTTCCGGGGCTGCAGAAAGTGGTGCAGGCCGCCGGCCGCGTGATCCGCAGCGAGCAGGACCACGGCACCGTGTGGCTGCTGGACGACCGCTTTGCGCGCGCCGAGGTGCGGCGCCTGCTGCCGGCGTGGTGGCGGGTGGGGTAGACAGACCCCCACGCTCCGCCGCTGACGCGGGTCGCTGCCCCCGAGGGGGCGCGAATGCACCTTGGGACGGCCCGGCGGTGCATCCTCGGCCCCGCCGCTCGCCGCTCAGCTGCGGAACAGCGTGAACCAGGCTTCGCGGCGGCGGATGCGCCAGCCCTCGGGCGTTTTCGCCAGCAGGTCGCGGATCTCGCCGACCTGCTGCAGCGCATCGGCCGGGCGCCCGCGCGGGGTGGACGCGTCGCTGTGCCGGCCGCTCCACAGCAGCACGGTGCAAGCGGCCTGCGCGGTGCCGGCGGCCAGGTCCACCCGCACGCGCTGGTTGCTGACCAGGTGGCGCGTGAGGCGCTCGGGGTCGCGCGCGGCGTAGGCCGCGACGATGGCCGGGCGCCCGACCAGTTCGGTGCCGTCGGGCCGCACCAGCACGCCCCGCATCTCGAACAGGTCGGCAAAGGCCAGGAAGTCGCGGCTGTCCACCGCGTCGGCGGCGGCCAGCACGAGGTCGCGGCAGGCGGCTTCGGCCACCAGGGTGTCCAGGGCGGTGTTCATGGCGGGCTTCAGGGGGTGAGCACGAGGTGACCTACGGCGGTGTTGGACGCGGGCACATGGTAGAAGCGGTGCACGCAGGTGGGCGCGCGGCCGTCGGCGCGCTCGGGCATGGCGCCACGCGCGATGAGCCACATCACCAGCTCGATGCCTTCGCTGCCCGACAATCGCACGTAGTCCACGTGCGGGATGGCGGCGGCCGCTTCGGGCACGGTGGTCAACATGTCCATGAAGGCGTGGTCAAACACCGGGTTGATCAGACCAGCCCGCGGACCCTGCAGCTGGTGGCTCATGCCACCCGTGCCCCAGACCTGCACGTTGAGGTGCTCGCCGTAGCTCTCGATCGCCTTGCGGATGGCCCGGCCCAGCGCCAGGCAGCGGCGGCCGCTGGGCACCGGGTACTGCACCACGTTCACCGCCAGCGGGATCACCGGGCAGGGCCAGCGGAAGTCGTGCGCCGGCGGCTGACCGAACAGCAGCGACAGCGGCACGGTCAGGCCGTGGTCCACGTCCATGCGGTTGACCAGCGTGAGGTCGAAATCGTCCTGGATCACGCTCTGCGCGATGTGCGCGGCCAGTTCGGGGTGGCCCTGCACCACAGGCACCGGGCGGGCGCCCCAGCCCTCGTCGGCGGGTGCATACGACTCGCCGGTGCCGATGGCGAAGGTCGGCACCAGGTCGGGGCCGAAGGCGGTGGCGTGGTCGTTGAAGACCAGCACGACCACATCGGGCGGGTTGTCGCGCAACCAGGCGCGCGAGGCCTCGTAGCCCGCGAACACCGGCGCCCAGTACGGCTCGGCCGCACGGCCATGGTCCAGCGCCGCGCCGATGGCGGGCACGTGCGAGGTGTAGACGGTGGCGCTGACGTGGGCCATGTCAGGCACCGCTCCGTTGCGACCACTCGTGCCGGTACCGGTTGCCCTCGATGGGACGACCGCCGCGCAGCATCATGTCGCGGTAGTCGGCTTCGCTCATACCGGTCATTCGGCCCACCATCTGCTGCACGCTGATGCCGTCGGTGGCCGCGATCTTGACCAGGAAATACACGTTGCCGCCCAGCGCCAGGCAGCGGTTCATGTCGCGCTCGAGCACGGCCTGACGCTGCTCGTCGCTCATGGGCCATTCGGCCAGGTAGGCGGCTTCGTCGGCCTTGAAGCGCTCGCGGTTGGCGGCCTTCATCAGCGACATGCAGAACTGGTTGAGCCAGTAGCCCTTGCGCGACTGCTGGGCGTCGAACAGCACGGTGCCGGGGATGTCGGCGAAGTCGGCGCTGTGCATGCTCAGTCCTGCTCCAGCCAGCGCAGCAGCGCCGCGGCCACGGCCTGCGGCCGTTCCATGGGCGCCATGTGGCCGGCGTCGTCGATCACCTCGAACACGGCGCCGGGAATGAGCGCGTGCATGGCTGCGTGCTGCGGCACGGGGGCCCAGCTGTCCTGACGGCCGCACAGCACCAGTGTGGGCACGCGGATGGCGCGCAGCACCCCGGTGGCGTCGGGCCTCTGCAGCAGGGCGCGGATCTGGCGTTCGAACACGTCGGGGCTCTTGCGCGCGAACATGTCCACGATGGCGTCGATCAGGGGCGCGTCCTGCAGCCGGTCCGGGTGCACCATGCCCTGCACCCACTGGGCGGCCATGGCCCGCACACCGTCGCGGCGCGCCACGTCCAGCAGGGCCTGGCGCTTGCGCGCCTCTTCCTCGCCCGCGGCCCCGGCGGCGCGCGCCAGGTAACCGGTGTCGAGCAGGGCCACGCGGCTCACGCGTTCGGGCGCGCTGCGCAGCACCTCCAGCGCCACACGGGCGCCCATGGAATGACCGGCGATGGCAAAGCGTGGCGGCGCGCTGGCC
>NZ_JBPCSJ010000510.1:0-1552 GCF_051007235.1 Hydrogenophaga sp.
TCTGTGCCAGCGCCGCGTGCATCGCTGGCCAGCCGAGCTGGGCGGCCTTGGCCTCGATGTCGGCCCGCACCGCGGCGTCGGCCGGTGGCATGTCGTTCAGGCCCTGCATCAGCGCCTTGAAATACAGCATGGTGCCGCCCACCATCAGGGGGGTGCGGCCGCGCGCGGCGATCTCGCCGATGAGCCGCTGCGCATCGCGCACGAACTCGGCGGCGCTGTAGGCGTCCAGCGGGTCGGTGGTGTCGATCAGGTGGTGCGGCACCTGCGCCAGTTCGTCGCGCGAGGGCTTGGCGGTGCCGATGTCCATGCTGCGGTAGACCAGGGCCGAGTCGACGCTGATGATCTCCACCGGCCAGCGCTCGGCCATGGCGAGCGATGCGGCGCTCTTGCCGCTCGCGGTCGGGCCGGCGATGGCGAGCACGCGCGTCATGCGGCCGATTCGGTGGTCACGCGCACAGGCGGGGCTTTGGGCTCACCGTGCCATTGCACCAGCGTCCAGGCGGTGACGGCGATCGCCACGCTCCAGAACCAGATGCCGCTGGTCAGCGGCAGCACGCTGCCCGGGTTCGCGGCCAGGCTCTTGCCGAGCCAGCCGCCCATGCCAAAGGCCATGAGCATCATCAGGAAACCGCTGAGCGCTGATGCAGCCCCGGCGGCCTGCGGAAAGGGGCCGACCGAGCCGCTCTGGCCGCAGGGCTGGTGCACGCCGTGGCCGAGCATGAACAGGTAGAAGGGCAGCATGATGGCCGGCACACTTTGCACCCCCATCAGTGCCAGCACCCCCATGGTGGTGCCGGCCGTGAGCGTGCAGGCGCCGGCGATGGCAACCGTCTTGCGCACGCCAAAACGCGGCAGCAGACGGCGGCAGATGAAGGTGCCCACGATGTACGACAGCGACATCGTCAGCATGGTCAGGCCATAGGCCGGCTTGGACAGGCCGAGCACGCCGATGAACACGAAGGAGCCCGCCGCCAGGAAGGTGAACAGCCCGGCGTAGGACGTGGTGGCGAGCAGGGTGAAGGCCCAGAAGGTGGGGTTGCGCACGATCTGGCCCCAGGTGCGCAGCAGCGTCAACGGCTCCAGCGCGCGCGGGTTTTTCTGCGCCAGGGTCTCTTCGAACCGCAGCGCCACCACCGCCAGCGCGATGGCGCCAAACACCGCCAGCGCCAGCAGCGTCACGCGAAAGCCGAAGTGCTCGGACAGGAGGCCGCCCACCGGCGCGCTGGCACAGGCGATCACGCCCAGACCGGTCAGGCCTTTGGACATAATGCGCGCGCCCTCGCTGGGGGCGTACAGGTCGCGCACCACCGCGCGAGCACACATCACGCCCGCGCCCATGGCCACGCCTTGCAGCGCGCGCAGCGCGATCAGCTGCTCCATCGACACCACGAAGGCGCAGGCCACCGACGCCAGCACATACAGCAGCGTGCCCCACAGCAGCACCGGGCGGCGGCCGAAGCGGTCGGACAGCGGGCCCCACACCAGTTGCGACATGCCAAACGAGAGCAGCAGCGCGGTGAGCGTGAGCTGGGCCTGGGACAGGCTGGCACCG
>NZ_JBPCSJ010000511.1:0-12447 GCF_051007235.1 Hydrogenophaga sp.
CCCATCGACTGCGCCGTCTTGCGCGCCAGGCGTGACAACTCGGCCGAAGACAACGGTTCATGGTGGGCCACCAGGCTCATCACCAGGTACTGACCGGCCGTCATGCCATGGGGCAGCAGCACCTCCTCCAGCCGCTGGTGAACCAGCTGCTCCACCTGCAGGATATAAAAGAATCCTCGGGTATTGATCGCCATCCGGGTCAATCCGGTCTTGTTGCACGCCCAGATGGGTCGCCAAGGCCCGCAAGAAGGGCTGGTGCATGGTAGCGCTCTTCTCACGAGACCTTTTCAGCCATCATATATAAAGGCAGTTTACATTCATATTGAGGGTTTTCCATAGCTCTTTTTACACCGATTTTATATAAAGTACCCTTACATTATTTGACAACCTCAACGTGCCTGTCCCCTTTCGCCCCCTGCCCTTTCTCGAACGCAGCGTCGCCCTGGAAGCGCGCGCGGATGGCACGCTCTTCGTTCGCTGCCCAGTGCCCCTGAAGGCGCTTGAGTCCCATATCCCCCATCTGCTGCGGCGCAACGCACAGCAGCGGCCCAACCACGTGTGGATGGCGCAGCGGCGAGGCGCGGAGCGGGCCTGGCAACGCCTGACCTACGGTGCAGCGGCACCACAGGTCGATGCGGCCACGCAATGGCTGCTGGGCCTGCAGCGCCCGGGCGCGGTCGTGATGGTGCTCAGCGGCAACTCGCTCGAACACGGGATGCTGGAACTGGCCGCCATGCAGGCGCACATGCCGTATGCCCCGATCACACCGGCCTACGCCGCGATGGCCAGCGACCTCTCGCGCCTCAAAGCCATGGCCGCACTGCTCGAACCCGCGGTGGTCTTCGTGCAAAGCGCCCGCGCGCTGGAACCGGCCATCCGGACCCTGGGCGATCAGACCTGGGTGGTCTGCGTGCAGGACCCCATCGATCACCCCCGCCTGATCACCTGGGACCGTCTGGTGCAGACCCCGGTGACGGCCAGCGTGAACGACTCGGTCGCCAGCATCACGCACGACACGGTGGCCAAGTACCAGTTCACATCGGGGTCGACCGGCACGCCCAAGGCGGTCATCGTGACGCAGGGCATGCTGTGCACCGCCATGGCCATGACCTCGCAGATGGTGCAGTGGGGCGACGACCGCCCGGAAACCGTGCTACTCGACTGGCTGCCCTGGAGCCACGTGGCGGGCGGCCATGCGGTGTTCAACGGCGTGCTGGAGGACGGGGGCACGCTCTACATCGACGACGGCCGGCCGACGCCGGCCGACTTTGCCGAAACGCTGCGCAACCTGCGCGAGATCTCGCCCGTGCGTTTCAGCGGCATGCCGGTGGCCTATGCCATGCTGGCCGAAGCCCTGGAACACGACGAGGTGCTGGGCCAGAGCTTTTTCAAGAACCTGCGCCGGCTGACCTATTCCGGCGCCCGCCTGCCCGATGCCGTGCACGCGGCGCTCCAGCGGCACGCTGTGCGCTACACCGGCTTTCGCATCCCGCTGGTCTCGGCCTACGGCTCCACGGAAACCTCGGCCGCCGTGACCTACGTCTACTGGTCCACCGAGCGCACGGGGCTCATCGGCCTGCCACACCCCGGTGTGGAAATGAAGCTGATCCCGATGCCGGACGGCGAGCGCTACGAGGTGCGCGTGCGCAGCCAGGCAGTCACGCCCGGCTACCTCAAGCAGCCCGAACTGACGGCGCAGAGCGTGGACGAAGAAGGCTTTTTCCGCATGGGCGATGCCGCCAGCTTTGTGGACCGCGCCCACCCGGAAGAAGGGCTGGCGTTCGCGGGTCGCGTGGCCGAAGAATTCAAGCTGCAGACCGGCGTGTTCGTCCGCGTGGGCAGCCTGCGTGTGACCCTGCTGGACGCAACCGCACCGCTGCTGCAGGACCTGGCGATCACCGGCGCCGACCAGGCGTATGTGGGCGCCCTGGCCTGGCTGAACATCGCCGCCTGCCGCGAACTGACCGGGCTGCACGACGCAGACGTGAGCACCCTGGCGGCACACCCCGTGCTGCGACAACAACTGACCGACCGGCTGCGCGCCCACAACGCACGCTACCCGTCCAGCAGCATGCGCCTGCGCCGCCTGTGCGTGCTGCAGGCGCCGCCGTCCATCGAACAGGGCGAGACCAACGACAAGGGCTACATCAACCAGCGCAAGGTGCTCGACAACCGGCGCGACCGGGTGGAAGCCCTGTACGCAGACCGTCCCCCGGCCGATGTACTGGTGATCGACTGATCAGCAGGCCCCTCTCACACAGGAGACAGCACCCATGAAACGAAGAACGCTTTTGCAGGCCGCCGCGGGCAGCGCCGCCGCCTGGCTGCCCGCCACCCAAGTCCAAGCCCAGGACAAGGACGTGATCCGCCTGGTGAGCGGCTTCGCCGCGGGGGGCACCACCGACTCGCTGTGCCGCATCCTGGCCGACCATCTCGCCGTCGAGCTGGGCGCCACGGTCATTGTGGAAACCAAGGCGGGTGCGGGCGGTCGGCTCGCGGCCGAACACGTCAAGAACGCACGCCCGGACGGCAAGACTTTCCTGGTGGGCCCCGATGGCTGGGCCATCTTCCCCAGCGCCATGTACACCCCGGCGGAGCTGCGCTACGACGTGCTCAAGGACCTCCAGACCGTGGGCCAGCTGGTGACCTATCCCCTGGCGCTGGTCGTCAACGGCCAGGTCCCGGCGCGCAACCTGACAGAGTTCGCCGACTGGCTGAAAAGGAACCCGAGCCAGGCCAGCTTCGGCACGCCTGCGCCCAACGGACAGATCCAGTACGTGGGATGGCTCGTGGGTCAGGCCCTGGGCACACCGCTCGAACCCATCGTCTACAAAGGCAATGCGCCCATGCTGCTCGATCTGATGAGCGGGCAAGTCCCGTCGGCCGTGCTGGTGGCCGGCGACGCCGCCAAACAACCCCGCGAGAAGGTGCGCATGCTGGGGGTCCTAGCCGAACAACGCTGGGCGCTGGCGCCGGATGTGCCCACCTTCAAGGAGCAGGGCTTCCCCATCCGCGTCGACGAGGCCTGGCAGGGCATGTGGGCGCCCGCGGGGGCACCCGCCACCGCGTTGACCCGCATGGAACAGGCGCTGCGCACGGTGCTGAGCAAGTCAGAGGTACGGCAGGACATCGTGGCCAAGCTGACGGTCACCCCGGCGTTCGTCAGCGCCAGCGCCCTGGAAAACAAGTTGAAGGAATCCATCACGCACTGGCGTGACGTGATCCGACGCTCGGGCTACCGGGCTACCGGGAACTGACCACCCCCAAAAGGCCAGCGCGGCGACGCATCGCGCCACGGCCTTCTCACCCACCACTGGAGACAACCATGCACAACCGCAGACAAGCACTGATCGGCCTCGGCGCCCTGGCCACCACCCCCTGGATCCATGCACAGACGGGGGACTGGCCCCGCCGCACGGTCCGCATCGTCGTGCCCTTCACCGCCGGCTCGCCGCCGGATCTGATCGCCCGGGCGATCGCCCCCAAGCTGTCCGACAACCTCGGGCAGCCGGTCATCGTGGACAACAAGCCCGGCGCCACCACGATCATCGGCACCGAGCACGTGGTCCATTCCGCACCCGATGGCTACACCCTCCTGTTGACCGCGACCGGCGCCGCGTCGGTGTTCCCGGCCATCATGAAGCTGCGCTACGACCCCATCAAGGACCTGCCCCCTCTGGGCCTGGTGGCCACCTCGCAGCAGGTCTTCTTCAGCGGTGGCCCCAAGCGCGCCAAGACCCTCAAGGAATTTGTCACCTGGGCCCGGCAAAACCCCGGCAAGGCCAACATCGGCTCCATCGGCATCGGCACCACCAACCACCTGGCCAGCGAAATGCTGCGCAAGGCGGTCGACATCCAGTTCACCTACGTGCCGTTCCAGTCTGCCCAGGCCGGTCTGCAGGCGGTGATCAACGGAGATGTGGACCTGTTCTGCGCCGACGTGGGGGTCATCCTGGGTTTTCTCGGTTCCGACAAGATCACGCCCATCGCCGTGGCAGGTGCCACCCGCTCCGACTACCTGCCCAACACCCCCACGCTGGCCGAGTCCGGCATCAGCGGCGTGCTGTCCGCCAACCGCTTCGCGCTCTTCGTCCCCAACGGGGTTCCCCAGGCGGTTTTCACACGGCTGTCGTCCGCACTGGCCGTGGCGGTCAACGGAGAGGAAGCCGGTCAGGCACTGCGCAAGCTGGGCATGGCCGCCACTTACGCCACGGCCGACGCCGTGGCCGACGTGATCCGCAACGACGCCAGCACCATGGCGCCGCTGGCCCGCGCGCTGAACATCCAGATCAACTGATCACGCACACAGCGTGCTCGCCCTGTCACGAATGACCGTCATGAACAACCACGTTGAAGGAACCACGCCCGACGGTGTGGCCTGGAAGATCCACTATGAGGTGTGCGGTTCCGGCGACGACCTCATCCTCCTGCACGGCGGGGGCCCAGGCGCCACCGGCCGCAGCAACTACGGCAAGAACATCGACGCCCTGGCACAGGCCTTCCGGGTCTGGGTCATCGACTTCCCGGGTTGGGGCCAGAGCTCCAAGAACCTGAACGCCTTCGGTGGCGCAGGCCCTTTCCAGAACGGGGCGCGGGCGGTCATCGCCTTCATGGACGCGCTGGGCATCGGCCGGGCGCATATGGTGGGCAATTCCTTCGGGGGATCGGCGGCGCTGTGCGTGGCCATGGAGCAGCCTGAGCGGGTGGACCGCTTGGTGCTCATGGGCCCGGGCGGCGGCACGGTGCCCGGCGCCACCGGCCCCACCGAAGGCATCCGCCAGCTGCAGGGCTACTACCTGGGCGAAGGGCCGACGCTGGAAAAGCTGACCGCCTTCATCGGCAACCTGGTGTACGACAGCAGCCTGATCACGCCCGAGCTGATCCGGCAGCGCTTCGAGGCCAGCGCCGACCCGGCCATCTGCGCCAACCCGCCGATCGTGGCCCGCCCCACCCCGCCGGGCCCGGAGACCTTCATCAGCCGCGATCCCCGGCTGGCAACCCTGGCGCACCGTTCCCTGTTCATCTGGGGCCTGCAGGACAAGGTAAACCCGGTCGCGGCCATCGACTCTTTCAAGGTCATGCCCAACGCCGACTACGTGCTGCTCAACCGCTGCGGGCACTGGGCCCAGTGGGAACACCCGGAGCGCTTCAACGACCTGGTGCTGAGCTTTCTGAGGACCCCATGACACCGACCGCCACCCAACCGGTTCTGGAACTGGGCTACCTCGGCTTTGAAGTCAGCGACCTGGCGCGCTGGCGCAGGTTTGCCACCGAGGTGCTGTGCATGCTGGCCGCCGACGGGCCAGCCGATGACCAGGGGCGTGCCAGCCTGCGGCTGCGCATGGACCAGGCACCGGCGCGCCTGCTGCTGATCGAGGGACCGGCCGACGACTGCGCTTTCGCCGGCTGGCGGCTGGCCGATGAAGCAGCCCTCGCGACGTTCTGCAACAAGCTGGACCGGCTGGGTCTGCCGTGGCACGCGGCCTCCGCCACGGAGCTTGCGCTGCGCAGCGTGCGTGCCATGGTGCACTTCGCCGACCCCAACGGCAACCGCCACGAGGTCTACTGGGGGCAAGAGCCAGACCCCGTGCCGTTCCAGTCCGCCCTGCTGCCCCAGGGCTTCGTGACCGGGACCGGCGGCCTGGGGCACATCGTCTACGAGGTGGACGACTACCAGGCGCAACTGGCTTTTGCCCGCGAGGTGCTGGAACTGCGGCTGAGCGACACCATCGAGTTCGAGCCCGCCCCCCGGGTGAACATCGAAATCGCCTTCTTCCACGCCAACGAGCGCCACCACTCCTTCGCGCTCGCGCCGCGGCCGCCCCGGCCCGGACCGGCCAAGCGGGTGCACCACTTCATGGTCGAGGTGCCGGACATCACCCAGGTCGGACAGGCCCGGGACCGCTGCATCGCCTTCGGTCAGCCCATCAGCATGGACATTGGTCAGCACACCAACGACCGCATGGTCTCGTTCTACGCGCAGACCCCGTCCGGCATCCACGTCGAATTCGGTTGCCAGGGCGTGCTCATCGACGACACCACCTGGACACCTCAGGTGCACCAGGGCACCAGCATCTGGGGACACCGGCCCCGCCCGCAGCCTGCGCCCACCACGCCATGACCCACCCGACCTCCCACATGCACGCCGATTTCGACACCGACGTGGCCGTCATCGGCTACGGCCCCTCCGGCCTGGCCGCCAGCCTCCAGTTGGCCCACCACGGCATCCGCGTCATGGCGTTCGAAAAAGAACGCAGCATCTACCCGCGCGCCCGTGCCGTCACGGTCAACGACTGGACCATGCGCTGCTTCCAGTCGCTCGGCCTCGACGAAGCCCTGGCCAAGACCATGGACCCGACCGCCGCGCTGCGCTGGATGACCTACGACCGCCAGGAGCTGATGCGCGTCGACTTCCCGCCTTCGAAGTTCGGCCGCCATCCCCGCTCGTACGCGATCTACCAGCCGGCCATGGAAGAGGTGCTGCGCACCGCCGGGGAACGGCTGGCACCCGCCTTGTCGGTGCACTACGGCACCGAAGTGGTCGACCTGAAACAGGACCACGAAGGAGCGGAACTCGAGGTCCGGGACCTCGCCAGCGGCCATACCCGGCGCATCCGGGCCCGCTACGTCCTGGCGTGCGACGGCGGTTCCAGTGCCACGCGTGAACGCCTGGGCATCCGCTTGCTGGGTGAAACCGGCGAGACCCAGTGGGTGGTGATCGATGCCCGCGTGAAACGCTGGTGGCCGCAGAGGCACATCCTCACCTTCTGGTCGGACCCGCAACGCCCGGTGGTCGACATCGCGCTGGCGCAGGGCAACCACCGCTGGGAGTTCCCGCTGGGCGCCCACGAGTCGGTGACCGACTTCGATACCCACGACAAGCTGTGGCCGCTGCTGCGCTCGCTCGGCGTGTCGCCGGACGACATCAAGATCCACCAGCACGCGTTCTACAAACACCACGTGCGGCACGCACAGGCTTGGCGATCGGGTCGCGTCTTCCTGCTGGGCGACGCCGCCCACCTGATGCCCCCCTGGGCTGGCGCCGGCATGCAGTCGGGCATTCGCGATGCGTTCAACATCGGCTGGAAGCTGGTCGAGGTGTTGCAAGGCCGCCTGCCCGAGGCGCTGCTGGACAGTTACGAGACCGAACGTGCACCCAATGTCGAGCTCATGACGCAGGGCGCGGTGCAACTGGGCCGCATCATCCGCCGCGAGATCACGCCGCCCCCCCCGGGCAGCGGTGCGCCCCCGATCGAGATGCCCAACCGCAAGGACCCCGCCCTGGACGCCGGCTGGGTGCGCGGCCCGATCGGTGGCACCAGCGTCATCGGCAAGATGCTGCCCCAGCCGAATGTGGCCGACGCCCGCGGCCGCCTGTGCCTGCTCGACGAGGTGATGGGCTCCGGCTTCGCCCTGCTGGGCGATGGCATCCACCCCGCCGAGAGCCTGTCCGCGGACGAGAAGGCCGGCTGGGACCGGCTGGGCGCGCGCTACCTGACCGTGCTCTCGCCCACCGACCAGGGCCGGGGCAGCGACGACGTCATTGACCTTGAAGGCGCCCTGCTGGCCTGGATGCGCGAGGCCGGTGTGCGCGTGCTGGCCCTGCGACCCGACCGCTTTGTTGCCGCCACCGACCTGCATGGTCTGGCGGTTCCCGACTGCTGAAAGTACCCCCATGTCACAAGACAACCACATCGTCGCCGCCGCAGCGGCGCTTCGCACGGCCCGGCTGCAGCGCCAGCCGGTGCCCCGCATCTCCGAAACCTATGGCATCAGCGACCTGCAGAGCGCCTACGCGGTGGCCGAGATCAACCAGCGTGCCCACCACGCCGACGGGCACCGCAAGTGCGGTCTGAAAGTCGGCCTGACGTCCAAGGCGGTCCAGCAGCAGCTGGGGGTCGACCAGCCCGACTTCGGCGTGCTGTTCGACGACATGGAATACCTCGACGGCGACACCGTGCCGGTCAGCCGCCTGATCCAGCCCAAGGTGGAGGCCGAGATCGCCTTCGTCGTAGGGCGGGATATGGAGGCGCTGCGGCCGAGCTACAGCGAGTTCCTGCGCTGCATCGACCATGCCGTGGCCGCACTGGAGATCGTCGACAGCGCCATTGCAGACTGGAAGATCACCCTGGTCGACACGGTGGCGGACAACGCCTCCTCGGGGCTCTATGTGCTGGGCAACCAGCCCTTTGCCGTCAACGCTCTGTCGCTGGCCGACCAAACCATGACCTTGCAAAAACAAGGCCACACAGTGTCTGAGGGCTCGGGCGCCGCCTGTCTGGGGCACCCCCTGAGGGCCGCTTACTGGCTGGCATGCACCATGGCCAAGCGCGGACAGGCCCTGCGCGCGGGAGAAGTCATCCTCAGCGGCGCGCTCGGCCCGATGGTGCCGGTGGCCGCGGGTGACGAGATCGTGGCCACGATTGGATCGCTTGGCACCGTCTCCTGCACATTCGCATGAATACCATGACCCGCAAACGCAAGGTCGCCATCCTGGGCAGCGGCAACATCGGCACGGACCTGATGATCAAGATCCTGCGCCATGGCGAGCACATCGAGATGGGCGCCATGGTCGGCATTGACGTGGGCTCCGATGGCCTGGCCCGCGCCGCGCGCCTAGGCGTGGCCACCACACACGAAGGCGTCGAAGGCCTGACCAGCCTGCCCGTCTTCGACGACATCGACATCGTCTTCGACGCCACGTCCGCCGGTGCCCACCTGAAGACCGACGCCCTCCTGCGCAGCAAAAAGCCCGGCATCCGCCTGGTGGACCTGACGCCGGCCGCGATCGGCCCTTACTGCATCCCGGTGGTCAATGGCGCGGCGCACCTGGGCGCGCCCAACGTCAACATGGTCACCTGCGGCGGTCAGGCCACGATTCCCATCGTGGCGGCGGTCTCGCGGGTTGCGCCCGTTCACTACGCGGAGATCGTGGCGAGCATCTCCAGCAAGAGCGCGGGCCCCGGCACCCGCGCCAACATCGACGAGTTCACCGAAACCACCTCCAAGGCCATCGAGGTGGTGGGCGGCGCGACCAAGGGCAAGGCCATCATCGTGCTGAACCCGGCCGAACCACCGCTGATCATGCGCGACACGGTGTACACGCTCAGTGAGCTGACCGATGAAAAGGCTGTGGCCGAATCCATTGAGCGCATGGTCAGGGACGTGCAGGCCTATGTCCCCGGCTACCGCCTCAAGCAGCGCGTGCAGTTCGACCGCATCGAAGCCAGCGCCCCGATCCGCATCCCTGGCGTGGGTCCGCGCATGCATGGTCTCAAGACGTCAATCTTCCTGGAGGTCGAGGGCGCAGCCCACTACCTGCCGTCCTATGCCGGCAACCTGGACATCATGACCAGCGCCGCTCTGCGGACCGCCGAGGCCATGGCCGAGCGCATGGGCCCAGTGGACGCCTGAGGAGTACCGAATGCAACGCGACAAGAAGATCTACATCTCCGACGTAACGCTGCGCGACGGCAGCCACGCCATCCGCCACCAGTACACCGTCGAACAGGCGCGCCAGATTGCTCAGGCGCTGGACGACGCCAAGGTGGACTCGATCGAGGTCGCCCATGGCGACGGTCTGCAAGGCGGCAGCTTCAACTACGGCTTCGGTGCCCACACCGACCTGGAATGGATCGAGGCCGTCGCCGAGGTGGTCCGGCACGCGCAGATCGCCACGCTGCTGCTGCCAGGCATCGGCACCGTGCACGACCTCAAGGCCGCCTACCAGGCCGGCGCGCGCATCGTGCGCGTGGCCACGCACTGCACCGAGGCCGACATCTCGAAGCAGCACATCGAGTACGCCCGTGAACTCGGCATGGAGGCCGTGGGCTTCCTGATGATGAGCCACATGACCACACCACAGAACCTGGCCCAGCAGGCCAAGCTGATGGAGAGCTACGGCGCGACCTGCTGCTACGTGGTCGACTCCGGCGGCGCGCTGAGCATGAACGACGTGCGCGAGCGCTTCCGTGCCTTCAAGGACGTGCTCAAGCCCGAAACGCAGACCGGCATGCACGCGCACCACAACCTCAGCCTGGGCGTGGCGAACTCCATCGTCGCCGTCGAGGAAGGCTGCGACCGTGTGGACGCCAGCCTAGCGGGCATGGGCGCGGGCGCCGGCAACGCGCCGCTGGAGGTGTTCATCGCGGCGGCCGAGCGCATGGGCTGGCAGCACGGCACCGACCTGTACAAGCTGATGGACGCGGCCGACGACATCGTGCGGCCGTTGCAGGACCGCCCTGTGCGGGTGGACCGCGAAACGCTGGCGCTGGGCTATGCAGGTGTGTACAGCAGCTTCCTGCGCCACTCGGAAGCGGCGGCAAAGAAGTACGGCCTGAAGACCGTGGACATCCTGGTCGAACTGGGAAAGCGCCGCATGGTCGGCGGCCAGGAAGACATGATTGTCGACGTCGCACTGGACATCCTGAGCCGTCGAGCCTGAGGCTCGCATCGGTCAGGCCGCTCACGCAGCCGGACACTGGCCGGCTCCATCCAAACGACAACCCCTGGGCTTCCCCCGGTTTCTCGGACCATTTGCTTAGCCCACTAAGCCTTGCTCAAAGTCCACCAGTGGAGTTGGAGTTGACCCGGTTCCGTGGACACATCATTCTTTGTGTTCAAGGAGTCGCAAATGTCAAAAGTACGACCGCCGTACCCTGCGGAATTCCGCCAGCAGATGGTCGAGCTGGTTCGAGCCGGCCGCTCACCCGCGCAGCTCTCTCGTGAGTTCGGTGTCACGGCCCAGTCCATCACCAACTGGGTCGGCCAAGCCGCCATCGACGACGGCAAGCCTTTGCCTGGCAAGGAAGGCCTGACCACCGCCGAGCGGGAAGAACTGGTGCGGCTGCGACGGCAGTTGCGCCAGGTCCAGATGGAGCGCGACATATTGGCAAAGGCTACGGCCTGGTTTGCCGGTCGCAGCGATGCGACCTCAACGAAGTCTTCGGACTCGTGATGGCAAACCAGGCCGACCTCCCCATCCGCACCATGTGTCGCGTCCTCGGTGTCTCAGCCAGCGGGTTCTATGCCTGGCGAGAGCGTGCCCCGTCCCAGCGCAGCATCGCCAACGCGGTGATGACCGAGCGCATCCGCCAGATTCACCGGGACTCCTACGAGTCCTACGGAATGCCCCGGGTGCGAGCCGAGCTCATCGAGCAAGGCGTGTGCATCAGCCGCCAGCGCGTGGCACTCCTCATGCGGCAAGCCGGCATCCACGGCATCAGCAAGCGCAGAGGCTTCACCATCACCACCCGCCGCGACAAACGGCAGGCCCCGGCCCATGACCTGGTCAACCGGCGTTTCCACGCCACGGGACCGAACCAGCTGTGGGTGGCGGACATGACCTATGTACCGACCTGGATGGGCTTCCTCTATCTGGCCGTCGTCATCGATGTCTGGAGCCGGCGTGTGGTGGGCTGGGCCATGGGTGAGCGCATGACCGCTGACCTGGTGCTGGCAGCGCTGAACATGGCACTGGAGCAGCGCAAACCCAAGGGCGTCATCCACCACAGCGACCAAGGCAGCCAGTACACCAGCCTGGCCTTTGGGGAGCGCTGCCGGCAGATGCAGGTTCGCCCTTCGATGGGAACGGTGGGCGATGCCTACGACAACGCGATGGCCGAGAGCTTCTTTGCCAGCCTGGAAGGCGAACTCATCGAGCGCAGCACCTTCCAGAGCAAGGCTCAGGCCCGCATGGCCGTCTTCACCTGGATTGAAGGCTGGTACAACCCCAGGCGTCGCCACAGCGGCCTGGGCTACCTCTCACCCCTGAACTTTGAAAGGAGCAACGAAGCCCTGTTTGATGTTGTCGGCGATGCCGTCGTGCATGTCCAGACAGCACCTGAAACGGTTTGAGAATCAAACCGGTACCCGTCCACGGAAGTGGGTCAACTCCAGAAGGCAAAAAACAAAATATTGATTTATCTCAAATATAAATCTTTGGAACCTAGTTGCCCATATTATACAAAACTCCTGAGCGAATGTTTTTCTTCGTCATCAATCATGAAAAAGCCGTGCTAGCGAATGTCGTGTTTGTCCTGATAAGCGTTTCGTGATGGAGTAGCCCTGTACAAAATAGGGATAGTGTTCAAACTCCCTCGCCCGTGCGGCCTAGACACCTCCATAGCACCTGAGGATAGTTCTATTAAGCAGCAAGACCTTGGCTTAAACCTAAGCGAGCGACGCACGCTCAAGGTAGTGTTCCTCGATGAGGTGAACCTGGTGGTGCCGTATACGCAGTTGCTTGCTCTGATTGCGCCTCTCGCACCGCGTGCCAAGACGGTGCGTCCGCCGTTTGCGTTAGAGACGATGCTGCGCATCCACTTCGATGAGCAGTGGTGTGGCCAGAAGAGGCGTTGTTCGAGACGGCCTTTTACCGGGATTTTGTGGGTTTGAGCAGTGTGGAGCAAATTCCCGATCGGGTCCGCATCCTGCGCTTTCGCCATC
>NZ_JBPCSJ010000512.1:0-8026 GCF_051007235.1 Hydrogenophaga sp.
GCGGTCGAGAAGGTGGACAGCGCGCGCCAGCTGGCGCAGTACCGCACGCTGGCCGGCCAGCCCGGCGCCAAGCACTTCGACGCCGACATGGCGCCCCTTGCGAACGCGCCGAAAAAGATCGAGGCGGAGTTCGTCTTCCCTTATCTGGCGCACGCGCCCATGGAGCCGCTGAACTGCACGGTGGAGCTGTCCGAGCAGGGCGCCACGCTCTGGGTGGGTTCGCAGATGGCGGGGCTGGACGGCATGGCCGCGGCGCGCACGCTGGGCCTCAAGCCCGAGCAGGTGAAGGTGATGGTCCAGTCGGCCGGCGGGGGCTTCGGCCGCCGCGCCGTGCCCAGCAGCGACTACCTGGTCGAGGCCTGCACCATCGCCAAGGCGGCGCAGGCCGCCGGTTTGAACGCACCCATCCGCACGCTCTGGAGCCGCGAGGACGACATCAAGGGCGGCTACTACCGCCCCATGCACCTGCACCGTGCGCAGATCGGCTTCGATGCGGCCGGCAACGTGCTGGCCTGGGACCACGTCATCGTCGGCCAGTCCATCCTGGCCGGCTCGCCCTTCGAGCCCATGATGGTCAAGAACGGCGTCGACGCCACCGCCGTGGAAGGCATGCGCACGCCGTACCCGCTGCCCATGCGGCTGACGGTGCACCACCCCAAGGTCAACGTGCCGGTGCTGTGGTGGCGCAGCGTGGGCAGCACGCACACGGCCTTCGTCATGGAAACGCTGGTCGACCAGATCGCCCGCGAAACGAACCAGGACCCGGTGGCCTACCGCCTGAAGCTGTTCGGCGCCGGCCACCCGCGCCACCGCTCCGCGCTGCAACTGGCGGTGGACAAGAGCGGTTACGGCCAGAAGACCCTGCCCGCCGGCCGCGCCTGGGGCGTGGCGGTGCACGAGTCCTTCGACTCGGTGGTGGCCTACGTGGTCGAAGCCTCGGTCAAAGACGGGCAACCGGTGCTGCACCAGGTCACGGCCGGCGTGCACTGCAACCTGGTGGTCAACCCGCGCACGGTGGAAGCGCAGGTGCAGGGCGCCGCGCTGATGGGCCTGGGCATGTGCCTGCCGGGCGCCGCCATCACCTTCAAGGACGGCGTGGTCGAGCAGCAGAACTTTGGCGACTACACCGTGGCGCGCATCACCGACATGCCGGCCATTGCCGTGCACACCGTGCCCAGCGCCGAGCCGCCCACCGGCATGGGCGAACCCGGCCTGCCGCCGCTGGCGCCGGCGTTTGCCAATGCCGTGGCGCGACTCACCGGCCAGGCGCTGCGCGAACTGCCCTTCAAACTGGCTTGAGCGGGTGAGCGCGTCGTGCCATCCCTCTCCCGACGAACTTGGCTCGCCTGGCTGGCGACCAGCGCTGGTGCGGTGAGCGCGCAGACCGCGCCTTCCCGGCCCGGTCTCCGCCTGCGCCTGGAGGTGGGCGCGCACGTGCTCACGGCCACGCTGACCGACCAGCCGATCGCGCGCGATCTCCTGTCGCTGCTGCCCCTGGCACTCAGTGCCAAGGACTACATGGCCACCGAAAAGGTGGCCTACCTGCCGCGCAAGCTCACCACCGAGGGCGCACCGACGACCCATACCCCGATGGCCGGTGACCTGTGCTACTACGCCCCGTGGGGCAACCTGGCCCTGTTCTACGCCGACGGCAAGCCGTCGCCGGGCCTGGTGCTCCTGGGCCGGTTCGACGGTTCCACCGAGGGGCTGCGCGGCCCGACCGACGTGCCGCTGCGCATCACACAGATCCGATAGACCGCTGGGGGACTGCCCCCGGGGGAAGCCGTTCAAGCGAACAGAAAGGAACCCGCCCATGGAAGACCTCGACACCCAGGTCCTGCGCACGGCGCAGGTCTGGCACACCGCGGGGCTGCCGGTGCTGCTGGTCACGGTCACACGCACCTGGGGCTCTTCGCCACGGCCGCCGGGCTCGCTCATGGCCATCAACGGCCGGGGTGAGGTGGTGGGCTCGGTCTCGGGCGGCTGCATCGAAGACGACCTGATCCGCCGCGTGCGCGACGAGGGCGTGGCCGCGGTGTGCCGTGAAGGCCGGCCCGCCACGGTGCGCTACGGCATCTCGGCCGACCAGGCGCACCGCTTCGGCCTGCCCTGCGGCGGCACGGTGGAACTGGTGCTGGAGCCGGTGGCCGACCACACGCGCCTGCCCGACCTGCTGCAGGCCACGCAGGAGCGCCGCAGCACCGAGCGCCGGCTGGACCTGCGCACCGGCGCGGTGACGCTGTGCGAAGGCCGGCGCGACGGCCTGCCCGAACTGGATGACGACGCGCTGGTGACCCAATTCGGCCCGTGCCACCGGCTCATCGTCATCGGCGCGGGCGACCTCTCGCGCTTCCTGTGCCAGATGGCGCTGGGCCTGAACTTCGAGGTCATCGTCTGCGACCCGCGCGACGAGCAGCACGCCGGCTGGATGCTGGACGGCGTGACGCTCAGCCGCGAGATGCCGGACGACCTGATCCTGCGCCTCAAGCCCGACGCGCGCACCGCCGTGGTGGCGCTCACGCACGACCCCAAGCTGGACGACCTGGCGCTCATCGACGCGCTGCAGTCCGAGGCCTTCTACGTCGGCGCCATCGGCTCGCGCCGCCACACCGGCCTGCGGCGCGAGCGCCTGCGCGAACACTTCGGCCTGGCCGAGGCCGAGCTGGACGCGCTGCACGGCCCGGCCGGGCTCTACATCGGCAGCAAGACGCCGGCCGAGATCGCCCTGTCCATCATGGCGGAGGTGGTGGCGGTGAAGAACGGCCTCGAACGCCCGGCACCGTTGCCCGTGGCCGACGGCAAGGCCGCGCAGGGCGGCGTCGCGGACGGCCTCCTGCCCGCCAGCTGCCCGGTCTGAGCGGACCCGCCGCCAGACCGGAGCGGCGCCGGCTCAGGCCGCGCGCAACTGCGTGAAGGCTGAGAGCTGGAACACAGAGTTCGGCGCCATCGGTCGCACGCTCACGGGCAGGGGGCGCAGCCGGAAGCCCGGCGTGGCCGACCCCGCGGCGCCCGCCGACCAGTCGCCGCTCTGCTGGGCAAAGTCGCCAATGGTCTGCGTCGCCAGAAAGTCGGCAAAGGCGGCGTGGATGGCCGCTTCCAGCCCTGCGATCGGGGCGGACTGGGGGCCGGCGTCAGGGGTGGTGGCCAGCGCGGGGTTCACGCGCTGCACCACTTCCCACACCGACAGTTCTGCCGGGTCGCTCGTCAGGTAGTAGCCGCCACCGGGCCCGCGGGCGGCCCGCACCAGGTCGGCGTCCCGCAGCACCCGCATGACGCTTTCCAGGTGCGAGATCGACACGTGCAAACGGTCCGACAAGGTCTGGACGTTCACCGCGCGCGACGGTGGCGCGGACGCCATGGTCACCAGGATGTTGATGCAAAGCTGGGTTTTTTTGGAGATCATCACGGCCTCCTGAACAGGTTATGGGCCCTCAAATCTACAGATAAACGCAGTAATGTCTAGAATTACCCACCGATATTTTTGTTTTTCCTATTCATAACCTACTCAAACAGACCGAATGACCTCCGAGCCCACGCAGCACAGAATCGGCGCCGTCTCGGCCTTGAGCGGTGTGCCCGTCCCCACGCTGCGCGTGTGGGAGTCGCGCTACGGCGCGTTCACCCCTGCCAAGACCGGGGGCCGCCACCGCCTCTACACCGAGGCCGACGTGCTGCGCGCCACGCTGCTGCGGCGCCTGACCGAAGCCGGTCACGCCATCAGCACGGTGGCCCACCTCGACGCGCAGCGGCTGAGCGGCCTGCTGCACGGCCAGCGCGCCACGCAGATCCAGCACGCTGCCGCCCGCCAGGGCGTGCGGGCGGTGTCGCTGGCCGTGGTGGGGCTGCCGCTGGCCACGCGGGTGCAGTCGGCCGGCTGCCTGGACGCGCTGGAGGGCGTGGCGGTGCGCGTCAGCGACGCTCTGCCCGACCTCGCCGCCGCCGCCGCTCACCGCTTTGCCGTAGCGCCCGACGTGCTGCTGGTGCGCGTCAACTCGCTGCACATGGGCACGCACGCGGCCCTGCGCCGCCTGGTGGACGCGCTGCGCGTGCCGCACGTCATCGTGCTCTACAGCTTCGGGCAGGACCCGGTGGTGCGCGCCATGAAGCTCGAAGGCATGATCGTGCGGCGCGAGCCCATGCCCGACGCAGAACTGGCCGACCTGATCGGCTCGCTGCTGCTGGTGGACACGCGCCAGCCCGTCGGCCTGGCGCCGCCGGGCGTGATGATCCCGCCGCGCCAGTACAGCGACGAAACCCTGGCGCGGGTGGCCAGCATCCCCAACAACGTGCTGTGTGAATGCCCGCGCCACGTGGCCGAGCTGATCGGCCAGCTCGCCAGCTTCGAGCAGTACAGCCAGGAATGCCTGAACAACAGCGCCGAAGACGCGCGCCTGCACGCGCAGCTCAGCGCCATTTCAGGGTCCGCCCGCGCGCTGTTCGAACGCGCGCTGGAAATGGTCGCGCAGCACGAAGGCATCGCGCTGGACCAACTCTGAGCGTGTGAGAGGGGCGCCGCTCAGGCGCGTGCGGCGCCCGCCGATTCGTAGACCAGCACCGCCGCGGCCAGGTCTTCCAGCGCGTTGCCGACCGACTTGAACACCGTGCGCTCGGTCGCGCCTTTGCGGCCCGTGGCCACGCCCTTGCACAGCGTGGTCAGCGTGCCGCGCACCTCGTCGGCGCTGAACACGCCGTGCTGCATCGGCACCAGCAGGTCGCCGCTTTTCTGCAGCGCTTCGTCGGTGTCGACAAAGATGCGCGCGTGGGCGAAGCAAGCGTCGTCGGCCTCGCGCATGGCGGGCGTGAAGCCGCCGATCAGGTCCAGGTGCACGCCCGGGGCCAGCCAGTCGCCGCGCATCACCGGCTCGGTCGCCAGCGTCGCGCAGCTGACGATGTCGGCCTCGGCGCAGGCCGCGGGCAGGTCGGTGCTGGCAAAGGCCGCCAGCCCGGTGGCGCGCACCTGCGCGGCCAGGGCCTGCGCATGCGCCGGGTCGCGCGCCCACACCGTCACGCGGTCGATGCCGCGCACCGCGCGGTACGCCGCCGGCAGCAGCTGCGCCACCCGGCCCGCGCCCACCACCAGCAGGTGCTTGGCGTCGGGCCGCGCCAGGTACGACGCCGCCAGCGCCGACGCCGCCGCCGTGCGGCGCGCGGTGATCTGGTCACCGTCGATGTGCGCCAGCGGCGCGCCGGTGCGCGCGTCGAACAGCAGGTAACTGCCGTGCAGCCCCGGCAGGCCGCGCCGCGCATTGCCCGGCGCGATGTTGACGATCTTCACGCCGTAGAACTGGCCCGGAATCCAGGCCGGCATCAGCAGGCTGGTCATGCGCCGGCCGGCGGCGTCCTGCCCCGCCTCGCCCAGCGGGTTCACGATCTCGTGCACATGGCGCGGCGGCACCTCGCAGCCAGTCGCAAAGCGCGTGCGCAGGGCGTCGATCAGGGCCTCGAAGGGCAGGGCGGCTCGGGTGGCGTCGGCGTCGAAGAAGTGCATGCGTCGATGGTAGCCGCCGCCGGTGTGGCAGCGTGCCGCAGCTCGGCCCGCGCCTGCCGGCGCACCGCCAGCCCGCCCTGCAGCGCCAGCGCCGCCATCAGCGTGGCCACCGCCAGGTCGGGCCAGGCCGTGCCCGAGCCCGCCACGCCCAGGGCCGCGCCCATCACCGCCAGGTTGCCCAGCGCGTCGTTGCGCGAGCACAGCCACACGCTGCGCATGTTCGCGTCGCCCTCGCGGTACGCGTACAGCAGCGCCGCCACGCCCACGTTCACCGCCAGCGCCAGCGTGCCGATCACACCCATGGTCAGCGGCTCGGGCACGGTGCCGAACCAGACCGACCACAGCGCCCGCCCCAGCACGAAGGCGCCGAAACCCAGCATCGTCCAGGCCTTCACCCAGGCCGCCCGCGCGCGCCAGACCAGTGCCGCGCCCAGCACCGCCAGCGACACGCCGTAATTCAGCGCGTCGCCGGCAAAGTCGATCGCGTCCGCCAGCAGCGACAGCGAATCCGCCCGCTGGCTGCCCGCCAGCTCGATGAAGAACATCGCGGCGTTGAGCACCAGCGCCACCCACAGGATGCGGCGGTAGCGCGGCGACTGCGTGGCCGCGGGTGGGGCTTCGTGTTCACAGGTGCAGGCCATGGCGATTCCTCGTGCGTCGTGCGGTGAAGGGTTCCCGGTGTCTGCGGCGGGGATGCCGCGGAACCGGCTTTGCCGGGCCGCTGGCATTGCCCCCTGGAGGGGGTGACGCGCAGCGGCGCGGGGGTGTGTCGAGATTTAAAACCCTGGAGCCACTACAGTGTCAAGCGATCCTTCACAAGGTACCCGACATGCAGATCAAAGCCCTGTCCGCCGCCACCGGCGTCGACGTCGAGACCATCCGCTACTACGAACGCCAGGGTCTGCTGCCCGCCCCACCGCCCCACCGCGCCAGGCCAACGGCTACCGCAGCTACGGCCCGCCCCAGCTGGAGCGCCTGTCCTTCATCCGCCACTGCCGCGCGCTCGACATGCCCCTGGCCGACGTGCGCCAGCTGCTCGCCGCGCTGGATGCGCCCGGCCCCGAGTGCGGCGACGTCAACGCCCTGATCGACCAGCACCTGGCCCGCGTGCGCGCCCGCCTGGCCAGCCTGCGCGCACTCGAAAAGCAGTTGCGCAGCCTGCGCACCGCCTGCAGCGGCCTGCCGGGGCAACAGGGCTGCGGCATCCTGGCCGAACTGGTGGCCGCTGCGCACGGCGAGGCCTGTGCCTGCCACGGGCCGTGCCCCTGAAGCACAGGGTTCTCAGAAGCCGCTGTGGCGAGCCCAGCTGACCACCAGCCCCACCAGCGCGCAGACCCCGATCACCGGGATCACCGGCTGCTTGAAGCGCATCAGCGCCACGGCGGCGCCGGCGGCGATCAGTGCCGCGACCCCGTCCAGCGGCTGTCCGCGCCCGGCCGGCCAGAGCACGTGCACGGCGAAGAACAGCGCCAGGTTCACGATCACGCCCACCACCGCGGCGGTGATGGCCGTCAGCGGCGCGGTGAAGCCCTGCTTGCCGTGCGTGGACTCCACCAGCGGGCCGCCCGCCAGGATGAAGATGAACGAGGGCAGGAAGGTGAACCAGGTCACCAGCGTGGCGGCCAGTGCGCCTGCGGCAAACGTCAGGTCCGGCCCCAGCAGCGCGTGGCCGTAGCCGCCGACGAAGGCCACGAAGGCCACCACCATGATCAGCGGACCCGGCGTGGTTTCGCCCAGCGCCAGCCCGTCCATCATCTGCGTGCCGCTGAGCCAGCCGTGCTGCACCACCGCGCCCTGGTAGACGTAGGGCAGCACCGCGTAGGCGCCGCCAAACGTCAGCAACGCCGCCTTGGTGAAGAACCAGCCCATCTGCGTGAAGGTGTGGGACCAGTCGAACACCGCGGTCAGCAGGCCCATGGGCAGTGCCCAGAGCAGGGCGCCCGCCGCCAGCACCAGGCTCAGGCGCGACCAGGCAAACCGGGCGTGGGCCGGCCTGGGCGTGTGGTCGTCGATCAGGGCCGGGGCGTGTGCAGCCGGCGCCTGGCCGCCGCCATGGCCACCGCCGCTGCTGAAAATGGCCGGCCGCCACCGCCCGCCGACCCAGCCCAGCAGGGCCGCGCCCAGCACGATCAGCGGGAACGGGGTGTTGAGCGCGAAGATGGCCACGAAAGACGCCGCCGCGATGCCCCAGAGCCAGGCGTTCTTCAGCGCCCGCGAGCCGATGCGCCAGGCCGCTTGCAGCACGATGGCCGTCACCGCCGGCTTGATGCCGTAGAACAGCCCGGCCACCAGGGGCTTGTCGCCGTGCGCCATGTAGACCCAAGACAGGCCGATCAACAGCAGCAGCGAGGGCAGGACGAACAGCACCCCGGCCAGCACGCCGCCCCAGGTGCGGTGCATGAGCCAGCCGATGTAGGTGGCCAGCTGCTGCGCCTCGGGTCCTGGCAGCAGCATGCAGTAGTTCAGCGCGTGCAGGAAACGGCTTTCCGAGATCCAGCGTTTGTCGTCCACCAGGTCGCGGTGCATCAGCGCGATCTG
>NZ_JBPCSJ010000513.1:0-20525 GCF_051007235.1 Hydrogenophaga sp.
TGCACATCGTCGAGCGCATTGATGGCAGACGCCATGGCGCCGTTGAGCGGCAGCCCGCAGGTGACCGCCATGCGCGAGATGGCAATCGACGGCGCCTGGGGGCCGTGGTCGACCGCGGACACCAGCGCCGCTTCCAGCAAACGGGCCTGTTCGGGGCTGGGCAGCTCACCGCGCAGCATCAGCCAGATCATCTGCGGGAAGCTGATGTTGCCGATCAGGTCCTCGATGGGATGACCGCGCGGACGGATGACACCCGGGCGGATATCGATGATCGACGTGGACCACCAGGCGGAGGCACGTTCCAGTTGGGCTTCTGGCGACTGGTCAGGCGAGACGGACATGGATTCAAACCCCGTTGGCAACCGTTGAAATGCCCAGCTCTTTCAAGACCTGGGCGGTGTGTTCGCCCAGCCGCGGCGGCGGCATGGTCGGTGCGGGACGCTGCCCGTCGATCAGCACCGCGCTGGCGGTCAGGCTGATGGACTCGCGTCCGCTGCCCTCGAGCGGCAGCGCCTTCACCAGACCCCGCTGAGCCACCTGCGGCTGTGCCAGCGCATCGGCCACGCTCAGCACCTGGCCGGCGGGAACGCCCACCTTGTTCAGGCGTGCCTCCCAGGTGGCCGCGTCCGCACTCTGCAGGCAGGACTCCAGCGACTCGCGCAGCGCGTGGCGGTTCTGCTTGCGTGCTTCGCGCTGGGCAAAGCGCTCATCGGTCTTCAGGTTGGGCGCGCCCACCACGTCGCACAGGATTTCGAACTGTTCCTGCTTGTTGGCTGCGATGTTGAGCAGCCCGTTGCCGGTGGCAAAGGTGCCCGAGGGACTGGCGGTGAAGTTCTCGTTGCCCATGGGCACCGGCGTCTGCCCGGCGATCAGCAGGTTGGACACGATCCACCCCATGGCGGCCAGTGTGGTGTCCAGCATGGAGACGTCAATGAAGGCGCCTTCACCGGTCTGGCAGCGCCGGACCAGCGCCGAACTGATGGCGAACGCCGCCATCAGGCCACCCAGGGTGTCGCAGACCGGGTAGCCCACGCGCAAGGGCGACGACTCGCTGTCGCCGGTGATGCTCATGACACCGGAACGTCCCTGGATGATCTGGTCGTAGGCGGGCGCCTTGGCCAGCGGCCCGTCCTGCCCGAACCCGGAAATGGCGCAATACACCAGGCTGGGCTTGATTTTGCGCAGCTGCTCGTGGCCCAACCCGAGACGTTCCATCACCCCGGGGCGGAAGTTCTCCAGCACCACGTCCGAGGCCTGCATCAGCGCCAGGAAGGTCTGGCGCCCCTGCTCCGACTTCAGGTCGATCACCACCGACCGCTTGTTGGCGTTCTGGGCCAGAAACGAGGTCCCCATGTGCTGCGCGTTGAGCGCCGAGTCGGCACCCAATTGCCGCGCCAGGTCCCCGCCATCAGGCGTCTCGACCTTGATGACGTCGGCCCCAAACAGGGCCAGCTGGTAGCCACAGAACGGCCCGGCGAGCACGTTGCTCAAGTCAAGGACGCGAACGCCCTGCAGCAGTTGGTTCACGGTGTGATCTCCCGCTCGCATGTCAGATCGGTGCGGTGTTGGCGTCGTAGCTGTAGAGCCAGTCGTAGCGTTCGAAGATGGGCTCGGAACTCCACTCGCGCTGCAGGTACTTCTCGGCCGACGCCTCGGTGGCCAGGTCCTGGCTGTGAACACGCTCGGTGTTGGCCGTGGCGCCGCGCACCATGCGGCTGGTGCGTTCAATGCGGGCCGCTTCGTAGCGGGCCAGCGCAGCGGGCACATCCGCCACGCCCACGCCTTCGAGGCAGCGCGAGAGCACCATGCCGTCCTCGATCGAGTGCACCGCGCCCTGTGCCAGGAACGGCAGCGTGGCGTGCGCCGCATCGCCCAGCAGCGAGATGCGCCCCTGGGTCCAGCGCGGGATCGGATCGCGCTGCATCAGCGCCCACTTGATCAGACGCGGGCTGCGCTTGATCATGGTCTGCACATCCTCGTGCCAGCCGGCGAAATCGTTCAGGCACTCCTCGGTGGTGCCCGGGGTCGCACCTTCGGCCACATCCCATGTCTTGCCTTCGATGGTGGCCACGAAGTTCATGATCTTGGAGCGGTGCAGCGGGTAGCACACCGCGTGGCCGCCCGGGCCGATCCAGGTCGAGCCCACCGACACCTGCATGTGCTCGGGCATCTCTTCCATGGGGATCAACCCGCGCCAGGCCACCATGCCGGAGAACTCCGGATCGCAAGGGCCCCACAGCGTGTTGCGGATCACCGAGCGGACACCGTCACCGCCGATCAGGGCATCGCCCTTGATGCGTCGGCCATCGCGCAGCATCAGCGTGGCCGACTGCTCGTCCTGCTCGCAACCGGCCACGCCGCAGCCCAGGTGGATGGCGTCGGGCTTGAGCGCGCGCACGCGATCGGCCAGCGACTGGTGCAGGTCGGGCCGGTACACCGTCAGGTATGGGTAGCCGTAGTGCTCGACCACCGCCTTGCCCAGGCTCAGCATAGGCCAGGGCTTGCCGGTATTCCACAGGCGGAATTCCTTGCGCACCGGGTCGCACGAGAGTTCCTTGAGGCGCTGGAACACGCCCAGCGCGTCCAGCACCTTGTTGCCGTTGGGGCTGATCTGGATGCCCGCCCCAACCTCCTTGAGCTCTGGGGCCTGTTCGTACACCTCGACGTCGATGCCGCGCTGCAGCAGCGCCACCGCCGCGGACAAACCACCAATACCACCACCTGCTATCAATACCTTCATGTCGTTTCTCCTGGGATGTGCGTTGCGAGCGAGACGCTCACTGCTTGATCTGCGCCTTGCGGATGACGTCCGCCCACATGTCGATTTCGCCGTGGAAGAACATCCGGAAATCGTCCAGACCCATGTCGGACGAACTGGCTCCGCGGGCCTTGAGGTAATCGCGGGTCTGGCTGGACTGCATGACCTCGCGCACCGCTTCGTTGAGCTGTTTGAGGATGTGCGGCGGCACGCCGCTGCGCGCGAAGATGCCGAACCAGGTTGTGGGCTTGAAGTTGCCAAAGCCCGCCTCGACCGCCGTGGGCACGCCGGGCAGCGTGTCCAGCCGCGCGTCGCTGGTGATCAGCAGGCCCTTGAGCTTGCCCGCCTGGATATGGGGCACCAGGTTGGCCGAGTCCAGGAAGACGATCGGCGCCTCGTCCTTGAGCGCGGCCAGCACCGCCGGTGCGGCACCGCGGTAAGGCACCTGGGGCAGCGTGGCGCCGGCCTGCAGAGCGAACAGGTCGGTGACCAGCCCGGTGGAGGTGCCCGCCACCGCGGCGTTCAACGGACTGCCCGGCTGCTTGAGCAGGGTCACCAGTTCCTTGGCGGTGTTGGCGCGGACGTTGGGATGCACCGCCAGCACAAACGGCAACCGCATGAACTGGGCGATCGGCGCGACGTCGGTCTTGGGGTTGTAGCGGGCCTGGTCTTTGTGCAGCGTCGGGTTGATGGCCGAGGCCGGCGTGTCGGTCAGCAGGGTGTAGCCGTCGGCCGGCGCTGCGAGCAAGGCGTTCATGGCGATCATGCCCATGCCACCGGTCCGGTTCTCCACCACCACCGGTTGCCCCAGCCGCTTGCTCAGACCGTCAGCGACCAGGCGCGTGGTGGCGTCCACCATGCTGCCCGGATCGTAGGGTGTGACGATGCGGATGGTGCGCTCGGGGTAGTTGGCCTGCGCCCAGGCGCTGCCCAGTCCGCAGGCGGCCAGCAGGCCCAGGGCGATTCGGCGCAGATGGTGCCGACGTGTCGGTGTGCTTGTTGTCATGTGTGTCTCCAGCAGGTTGTTGGAATCGTTCAGGCTTGGGCGCTGCGCAGCATGTCGAAGGCCCGCATCACCGGCTCGTCGCTCACGCGGATCAAGTGCGTGTCGGCCGCCACCGTGTGGCTGAACGGTTGCCAGGCGGGCACCACGAACACATCGCCGCGGCGCCATTGCAGTTCCTGGTTACCCACACGGCTGCTGCCCTCGCCTTCCAGCACCGTGTAGATGGCGTTGGCGGTGCTGCGGTGCATGCGGGAGACAAACCCCTTGCCCATGCGCTGCGCGTGCACGGCCATGGTCTTGAGCGCTGGCGAGCCCAGCTCCACTTCCCGCTGGGCCACGCCGGAAGCGGTGTCGGGCGCCGCGTCCAGGCGCTGCATCGAGGTCTCCCAGCGCAGCGCCAGGTCGCACTCTTCCACGTTGTGCACGTCCTTCTCCAGCTTGTCCGGATGGCGCTCGAAGAACATCGGCTCCAGCAGGTGCACCAGCGGCACGTCGAGCACGTCGACCCAGAAGCACTCGTCCGGCCCCAGGCTCTCGTGCGAGTGCCAGTTCCAGCTCGGCGTCAGCAGCACGTCGCCCGGGCGCATCTCGACGCGGGTCCCGTTGACCGTGGTGTGGCTGCCGCGTCCTTCCAGGATGATGCGCAGCGCGTTGGGCGTGTGGCGGTGCGCATCGGCGCACTCCCCCGGCTTGATCGACTGGTAGGCCGCCACCAGGGTGCGCACCGTGGCGTAACGATTGCCCTCGACCGGGTTGGTCATGGTCAGGTTGCGCCGGTCCGCCATGCGGTGGTCCACCAGGTGGCCCGCCTCGTCGAGGATCGGCCGCACATCGGCGTAGTGCCAGACGTAGGGCAGGAAGTTCTGACGGGGCTCGGGCCAGAGGGCGGGTGCCTTGCGGTGCCAGCCGCCCTCCATGTTCTTGGCGTAGATCGACGCGTACAGTGCCTCAAGGTCGCTCATGACCGCTCACTTCTGTTTGATGATGTCGGGCGTGTAGGGCTTGTCGAACACGGGCGTGGCGCCCTCGGTGCCCTGCACCACCTTCACGTTCATCTCGCCCAGTCCGTCGATGGTGATGCGCACCTGATCGCCGGCGCGGATCTGGCCCACCCCGGCCGGAGTGCCGGTGGCGATGATGTCGCCGGGGTACAGCGTCATCACGGCCGAGGCCATTTCCACCATGCCGGGGATGTCCAGCACCAGGTCGCGCGTGTTGGCGTGCTGGCGCAGTTCGCCGTTGACCCACAGCTTCATCTCCAGCTGGGTCGGATCGGCCACCTCGTCGGCCGTCACGATCCACGGGCCCACCGGGCAGAAGGTGTCGTAGGCCTTGCGGAACACGCGCTCTTCGCGACCGCGCACCACCATGTCCATCAGGCAGGCGTAGCCGAACACGTGCTCGCGCCAGTCTTCGCGGCGGATGCCACGACCGCCCTTGCCGATCACGATGCCCAGTTCGGCTTCGTGGTGCACCTCGCGCTGCGGCACGTTGGGCAGCACCACCGGCTCGCCAGCACCAGACAGGGACGAGTTGGGCTTGAGGAAGAAGCCCTGGTGGTCGGCACGGTAGCCGGCCTGCATCTCGCGCCCGTGGTCGTGGTAGTTCACGGGGTAGGCGATGACCTTGTTGGGCCACGGGATCGGCGTGCGCAGCGTCACGTCGCGCACCGGGATGCGGGGCAGGCCCGGCAAGGCGGCTTCGATGCGCGGACGCCAGGCGTCGAAGTCCGCCACCAGGCGGGTGGGGGCCACCGGGGGCCATTCGGCGGTGTCCACGCCCAGCAGCTCGGTGATGTCCACCAGGTGCTCGTCGTCGACCACCACGGCGATGCGGTTGTCGTTGAAACGGGTGATTTTCATGGTCGGTCCAATCGTTCAGTGCGAAGGGAAAACGGGGCGCTCAGGACTTCAGGCCGAAGACGAAACGCGCGTTGTCGGAAAAGATCTTTTGCTTGTCGTCGGCGCTGAGCCATTCGAAGCTTTCAATGACCGGGCGGACGTCGTCGCGCAGGCGGCCGGTGCTGGGGTCCACCGTAGAACCCACCCCCGGGCACTCAGAGCCGAACAGGCAGCGGTCAGCGCCCACGGTTTTGATCAGCAGGCGCAGGGCTTCCTCGGAATAGAGCACCGTGTCGTAGTAGATGTTGCGCATGCCATCAAGGAAGTTCAGGCCACGGCGCCCGGCGCTCGACTGGAAACGCCCGATCTGGTAGGGGATGGAGCCACCACCGTGCGAGCAGACCACCTTGAGCTGCGGAAAGTCCTTGAACACATCGGAGTGCACCAAGCCGTACACGGCGATCGACTCTTCGTTGACAAAGTGCAGGGTGTAAGGGCTGCGCGGCGAGTGCGAACCGGTCGCGTGGATGTGCATCGGCACATCGAGTTCGCACAGCTTTTCGTACAGCGGGTACCAGTAGCGGTCGCCCAGCGGCGGGGGCTCGGTCCCGGTGTTTTCGAACGGATCGGGGTTGAACAGGACGCCCCGGAAGCCCATCTTCACGCAGCGCTCCAGCTCGGGCAGGCAGCTCTCCACCGGCTCGCCGGCGGCTTGCGGCAGCCCCGCCACCGGCACGAAGCGGTTGGGGATGAGCTGCACCGTGCGGGCGATGATGTTGTTGGTTTCCTCGGTGAACCAGTGCACCAGCTTCGAGGGCTTGACGCTGTGCATCATCTGGAACGGCCGGGGCGACAGCATCTGGACGTCGGTCCCCACGGCATCCAGCATGTCCAGGTGGCCCTTGGGTGCCATTTCTTTTTTGTTGGCGTGGCGCAGGATGTCTTCGTCGCTGATCTCGGGCATGCGGCGCCCGTGGGCCCCCAGGTGCGACAACAGGTTGGCTTTGTAAACCCACAAGTCCGAAGGGGGGCTGACGTGTCCGTGGCAATCGATGATCATGGTGTTGGAAGGTTGGTTGGCGAGACAGGAAGGGGGTTCAGCGGGCGGTCCAGGCTCAGTCCCAGGCGGTGAACGCCAGGCCGATGCCGGTGCCGACGGCGGTGCGGTAGACCGGGATGTATTCCTCGTACCGGCACTGCAGGTGGGTGGTGGCGCCGGCCATGGCGATCCAGTTGCGGATCTCGGACGAGCCCGAGCACAGGGACTCCTGGGTCACCTGGGTCAGCGTCTGGACGTCGTGCGTACGGATCGCTTTGAGCAGCTTGCGGTCGAAGGCCTCTTCACACAGGAAGTGGCTCAGGCCGCCGGAAGCGATCACCGCCACCTTGGCGTCGATGGGTGAAGCCGCCAGCGCGTGGGCGATGTGCGAGCCGAACTCGAAGCAGCGCGCCGCCGTGGGGTTGTTGGGCGGGAAGTAGGTGTTGATGAGCACCGGCAGCATGGGCACGCGCAGGCGCTTCATCAGACGCTGGTAGATGAAGCCGTAGGCATGGCCGAAGGCGCGCTGCTCGGGGTTGGGCACGGCGTTGGCGGCGGCCACATCCACACCCAGACGGATCAGGCCGCGGATCAGGTCGTCGGCCAGTTGCGGTGCACCGGGAAAGCGGTGGGGCATGTCCATGCCATAGCCGGCCCAGAACTCCTTGTCGGCCCAGCCCAGGCGCGGGTGCGGCAGCGGCATTTCCTTCATCACCACCTCGGGGCCCCGGTAAACGGCGATGGCGGGCATGTTGTCAAAGCCGAACAGCTCGTCCTGGTCGTCGCCGATCACCAGCACCACGTCCGGTTGGGCGTCGACGAGGCGCGCCTCCAGCACGTCCAGCGCGGACTCGGCCTGGCGGGCCAGGTCGGGGAAACGCGCGGCGTCGCTCTGCTCGCGGAAGGGTTCGCCGCGCTCGGCCAGCAACTGGTCGTACGAGCACTTGCGGCCGTCCAGGGTGTAGAGCGCGGTCTGGCGCCGGTCGTCCTGCGCGCGCTGCTCCCAGCGGTCGCCGTCGAGGACGAGGATGGGGCTGTGCGAGGTGCCGATGCCCAGCGTGATGCGTGCCATGTGTCAGTCTCCTTGGCGTTGGGGGGTCGAGCCAGGGCTCAGAAGTTGTAGAGCTCGAGCGTGCGTTCGCCCGCGGCGATGCGCTTGAGCACATCGGCCTCCTTGGCCTCGCGCTGCTCGGCCGCCTGCACCACCCCGGCGGCGCGCTCGCGCCCGATGACGACCACGCCGTCGCGGTCGCCCAGCACCAGGTCGCCCGCGTGCACGGTGATCTCGCCCAGGAGCACCGGGTGGTTGACCCAGCCGCGCGCCAAGTGGTCCTTGCCGGTGCCGCGGATGCACAGCCCGGTCGCAAAGACCGGGAAGCCGATGCTCTCGAGCAGGTCGATGTCGCGCACGCCGCCGGCGATCACCAGACCGCCCAGGCCGCGCACCTGCGCGGCGGTGGACATGATCTCGCCCCAGTAGCCGTGGTCGTGCACGTCGTTGGCGTACACCACCAGCACATCACCGGGCTTGGCCACGTACAGGGCGCGGTGGATCCAGAGGTTGTCACCGCCAGGTGAATGCACCGTCACGGCTGGGCCGCACAGCTTCATGGACGGGTGCACCGGCTTGATGGCCGGCGGCAGTGCGCCCACGCGACCACCGGCCTCGTGCACGGTGGCGCTGGGCAGGACCCGGGCGCGTGCGATCAGGCCCGAGTCGACCCGCTCGATTTCGTGGCGGATGGTCGGGAACTGCAGGGCCGGGTCGTTCGCTGAGGACTGGCTCATGCGCCCTCCCGCGTCTGCAGCTGGTGATAGCCCATGGCCTTGCGCGCCTCGCGCAGCGGGGTCCCGGCGCGCACCGCTTGGCGGATGGCGTCCTCGGCGTTGTGGATCGCCTCAGCCGTGTCCAGCACGTGGTCTTCGTGCTCCTTGGGGATGACGACCACACCGTCGGCGTCACCGCGTACGATGTCGCCGGGGGCCACGCGGGCACCGCCGATGTTCACGGGCACCTGGGTCGCCTCGACCTGCACGCGGTCCTTGCCGGTGCGCATGTAGTTGTCGCGGCTGAAGACCGGATAACCCAGTTCCAGGCACAGCGACACGTCGCGGTTGACGCCGTCGATCACGGTGCCAGCGATGCGGCGGTTGTGCGCCACCTCGGTCAGGATGTCGCCCCAGACGGTGGCGTTGTCCACACCGCCGTTGTCCAGCACGATGACCGAGCCTTCGGGCACGTCGTCGATGTAGTCACCCACCGTGCCCGAGGGCTTGCCGGCGGGGCCGTACAGCAGCGTCCAGGCGCGCCCGGCCATGCGGAATTCTGTCGAGCGCGGCTTGATGCGGTGGCACTGTCCGTTGATGCCGCACTTGTCGAGTGCGTCGCTGAGGGTGGCGGTGTCCAGGCGCGCGGCGCGCGTCACATTGTTGTCAGTCATGGCTTTCCCCTTAGGCGGCCTCGGGCCGCAACATGAATTCGTAATCCCGGCCCATCACCTCGGTGACCGGGCGCCCTGCCAGCAGGTCCTTGGCCATGCCGGCCTCGCGGCCGGCGATGCGTTCGGCGGCGGCGATCACCTCGTCCGCGCGGGCCGCCGGGATGAACACCACACCGCTGCCATCGGCGATCACCAGATCGCCGGGGTTGACGGTGACGCCGCCGATGCACACCGGGCCGTTGACCTCGGCTTCTTCGACACGTCCGCGCGCGGTGCGCGGCGTGAGGCTGCGGCAGTAGATGGGCAGCGCGTAGGTGCGCGCTTCGTCGATGTCGCGCACCGGGCCGTCGGCGACCACGCCGGCGATGCCCTTGACCTTGGCGCCCAGCGACAGGATGCCGCCCCAGCAGCCAGCCTCGATGCCGGTGCGCTGCTCGACCACGATCACCTCGCCCGCAGCGGCGAGCTCGATGGCGGTGGTGCCCAGGTGGCGCACCGGGCCGTCCGTCTTGGGGGCCTGCCCTGCCGGCACGAGGCGGTAGGTGACCACGCGGCCGACCAGCTTGGAAGAGGTGGACTGCTGGGCCAGTCCGGTGGCGACCTGCTGGTCGATGCCCAGCCGGTCCAGCGCGTCGGACACCGCGCAGGCGTCCAGGTGGCGCAGGCGCGGCACAAGTTCTTGGTTCATCGTGGAAGACTCCTTGAAGCGAAACGGGGGTTCAGTGGCGGGTGCGCGGATCGAGCGCGTCGCGTAGGGCATCGCCCAGCAGGCTGAACGAGAAGACGGTGAGGCTGATGGCCAGGCCCGGAAACAGGATCACCCAGGGCGCGGAGGTCAGGGTCTCCACGCTCACGCCCGAGAGCATCAGTCCCCAGGCGGGCGTGGGTTCGCTCACGCCCACGCCCAGGAAGGACAGCGAGGCCTCCAGCAGGATGGTCTGGGCGGTGAAGGCGCTGACCATCACCAGCCAGGGCGAGACCAGGTTGGGCAGCATGTGGCGCACGATGATGCGCAGGTGCGAGAAGCCCAGCGCGCGGGCGGCGTCGATGTAGGGCGAGACCCGCACACCCATGGCGGCCGTGCGCATCACGCGGGCCATCACCGGGATGTAGGGCAGGATGATCGCCAGCATCAGGTTGGTGTCCACACCGGCCACCATGTTCTTGCCCAGCACCGCCACCACGACCAGCGCGGCCACGATCAGGGGAATCGACAGCAGCACGTCGTTGGCCCGCTGCAGTAGCGCGTCGACGCGGCCACCGAAATAGGCCGAGGCGGTGCCGATGGCGGCGCCGATGATCGAGCCGATCAGGGCGGTGGAGATGCCCAGCAGCAGGGCCGGACGGGTACCGTGCAGGATGCGCGAGAACACGTCGCGGCCGTAGTTGTCGGTGCCGAACCAGTGCTCGGCGCTGGGCGGTTGCAGCACCGCGTCAAAGCGCGCATCGAGCGGGCTGAACGGCGCCAGCTGCGGGGCGAAGGAGCCCGCGAGCAGCATCACCACGATGAGCACCAGGGCGATGACGCCCAGTGGCTGCGTCCTGGCAAAACGGGCGAAAGCCTTGAAGGTGGGTGAGCCAGACATGGAGGGGACCATTTGGGTGGACGGGGGGGCGGTGACGGTCGACATCAGTGGATGCGGATGCGGGGGTCAAGGGCGGCCTGCAGCAGGTCCACCAGGAAGCCCACGCAGACGTAGATCAGCGCGAACAGCATCACCAGGCCCTGGATGAGGGCCAGGTCGCTGAAGCTGATGGCCTGCATCAGCAGACGGCCGATGCCGTTGATGTTGAACACCTGCTCGGTGACCACCAGGCCACCGAGCAGCCCGGCGAATTCGATGCCGATGACGGTGATCGTGGGCAGCAACGCGTTGGCCAGCGCGTGGCGCACCACCACGCGGGCCGGGCTCACGCCCTTGGCGTGGGCGGTGCGCACGTAGTCCTGCTGCAGCACCTCGATCAGGGACGAGCGCAGCAGGCGCGCGTTGACCGAGGACAGGCGCCAGCCCACCACCACGGCCGGCACCAGGATCTGGGCCAGGTGCTCCCAGGGACGCTCGCTGAACGGCACGGTCTCGATCGGCGGGATCCAGCCCACCGTGGCCAGCAGCGCCAGCAGCACCAGCATGGCCAGCCAGAAGCTGGGCACCGATTGCCCGGTGACCGTGCACACCCGCACGCACTGGTCCAGCCAGGTGCCGCGGCTGAGCGCACCGACCACCCCCAGGGGAATGGCCAGCACCAGGCCGATCACCAGCGCGGAGATGGCCAGCTTGATCGTCACGCCGAAGCGGCTGCCGATCTCGTCGGCCACGGGGTTCTCGCTCCAGATCGAGATGCCCAGGTCCATACGGGTGAGACCGGCGATCCAGCGCACGTATTGCGCGACCAGCGGCTGGTCGTAGCCGAACCGTGCCTTCTGCACCTGCAGCTGTTCGGCGGTGATGACGCCGCCTTCGCTGGTGTACTTGAACTCGACCGGGTCACCGGGCAGCACCCGCAGCAGGAAAAAGATCAGCGTGGCGACGGCCCAGAGCGTGAACACCAGCTGCAGGGCGCGACGGAACAGGAACTTCAACATGTCAGTTACCTCAGGCCAACTTCAGACAGGCGACCAGCCGGCCAGGGGCCACGGACCGCAATTCGGGGACGGTGCGGGCGCACTCGTCGGTGGCCAGGGAGCAGCGCGTTCTGAACGCACAGCCCGAGGGTGGCGACAGGGGGCTCGGCGGCTCGCCCCGGATCGCCTGTGCCTGCACACCGCCCATGCCGATCTGCTCGGTGCTGGGCACGGCGGCCATGAGCACCTGGGCGTAGGGGTGCAGCGGTTGCGCATAGAAGCTGTCGCGGTCGGCCACTTCGACGACCCGCCCCAGGTACATCACCACCACCTGGGTGGCGATCTGGCGCACCACGGCCAGGTCGTGGCCGATGAACAGGTAGGCCAGGTTCATGCGCTCTTGCAGGTCGGCCAGCAGGTTGACCACCTGGGCCTGTACCGACACGTCCAGGGCCGAGACGGCCTCGTCGCAGACGATGAACTCCGGCCGCATGGCCAGGGCACGGGCGATCGCCACGCGCTGGCGCTGACCACCGGAGAGCTGGTGCGGGTAGCGCTCGGCGTGCTCGGCCCGCAGACCGACTTCCTGCAACAGGCGCACGGCCTCGGCCTGGGCCTCTGCACGGCTGGCGACGATGCGGTGCACCAGCATCGGCTCGGTCAGGATGCTGCCGATGCGCTGGCGCGGGTTGAGGGAGGAATACGGGTCCTGGAACACCACCTGGGTGTGCCGGCGGAACGAACGCAGCGCGCGGTCGCTGCGGTAGGTGATGTCTTCACCGCGGAAGCGCACCTGCCCGCCCGAGGGCTCGTCCAGGCGCAGCAGCAGCCGCCCCAGGGTCGATTTGCCACAGCCCGACTCGCCGACCACGCCGATGGTCTCGCCGGGCCGGATGGACAGGCTCACGTCGCGCAAGGCCTGGACATGCCGCTGGGCACCGAACAGCCCCTTCTTGAGGGCGAAGATTTTCTGAAGCCCGGTCACCTCGACCAGGACGTCGCCGTCGCGCACCGCGGGCGCCAGGGCGGGCAACTCGGCCAGACCGGTGGTCCAGCGGATGCGGCCGGCGGCCACGTCATCGGCGCGCACGCAGGCGGACTCGGTGCCCACGTCGGTCGGCCGGGCTTCGCAGGCCTGCGCACAGGCGAGCTGCGCGTGCATGCAGCGCGGTGCGAACGGGCAACCCGGGGGCAAATCGGTGGGGCTGGGCGGCGTGCCCTCGATGCCCGCCAGCCGGCGGCCCAGCGGCCCCTCCAGCGTGGGCACCGAGGCCAGCAGCCCGGCGGTGTAGAGGTGGCGCGGGCTCTGGAACAGCGGGCGGCAAGGGCCCTGCTCCATCACGCGACCACCGTACATCACCAGCACCCGGTCGGCGTAGCGTGCGACCACGCCCAGGTTGTGGGTGATGATCACCAGCGCGATCTGCAGCCGGTGGCACAGGTCCTGCATCAGGTCGAGGATCTGGGCCTGGATGGTGACGTCCAGCGCTGTGGTCGGCTCGTCGGCGATCAGCAACTTGGGGTTGCACGACAGGCCGATGGCGATCATCACGCGCTGGCGCATGCCGCCCGAGAACTGGTGCGGGTACTGGTCGATGCGGGTGGAGGCATCGGGTATGCCCACCAGGCCCAGCAGCTCCAGGGCCCGCTCGCGCGCGGCCGCCGGCGTCAGGCCCAGGTGGATGCGCAGCGGCTCGGTCAGCTGCTCGCCCACGGTCATCACCGGGTTGAGCGCCATCATCGGGTCCTGGAAGATCATCCCGATGCTCTTGCCCCGCAGGGCCCGCATTTCTGTGCGGCTCAGACCCAGCAGGTCCACACCATCGAAGGCCATGCGGTCGGCGGTCACCTTGGCGTTGTCGGCCAGCAACCGCATGACGGCCAGCGAGCTGACCGACTTGCCCGAACCCGACTCGCCCACGATGGCCAGGATCTCACCCGGGTAGACGTCGTAGCTCAGGCCGCGCACGGCCTGTACATCGCCCCCCTCTGTCGTGAAGCGCACGTTCATGTTGCGCACCGACAGCAGGGGTGCATTCGACGCAGCGGCAGGTACTGCCGCGCTGACCGCAGGGCGGCCTTGGGCAATTTCGTTCAGCATGGCGGGCACGGGTTGTGTCACTTCTTGGCGCCGCCGTCGAACCACACGTCTGCGAGGTCGATCTTGACGTAGTTGGAGCCGTAGTCACCCTCCAGGCCGCGCAGCTGGGCGTCCATCACCCGCTTGCGGCTCTGCCAGAACAGCGGCATCACGAAGCTCTGCTCCATCAGGTAGCTCTCGAGATCGCGCACGCGCTGCTTGCGGCTTTGCGGGTTGAAGTCCTGCAGCTGCGCCTGGTAGAGCGCCACCACCTTCGGGTCGCCAAAGCGGGCCAGGTTGGCGCGGTTGGTGCTGAAGGGCTCGAAGTAGGCCAGCTGGATGGACGGGTCGTCCGAGTACTCGGCCGGGCTGTCGAAGATCAGGTCGTAGTCACCCGAGATGCGGCGCGCTGCCACCTGCGGGGTGTCCAGCGCCTGGTGGTCCACCGTCACGCCGATCCTGGACAGCTGGTCGGCCACGTACACACCGAAGTAGGTGAACGCGCGGTTGTTGACCACGGTGATCTTCAGGTTGCTCTGGCCGGCCGCCGCCAGCAGGCGCTTGGCCTCTTTGCGCGCGGCTTCGATGTCGCGCCCGAAGCCGGGCAGCTTGGCCAGCTCGGCATCGTCCCGGGCGAACGTCGAACCCGGACGCAGCAGGCCACCGACGCGGAACATGGGCGTCATCTGCTCCATGGCCTTGGATGCGCCCCAGCGGTCCAGCGCCAGGTTGAGCGCGCGGCGCACGCGTGGATCCTTCAGACCATCGCGCTGGTTGTTGATGGCGAACCAGGGCAGGAAGGTGGTGGCAGCGCCACCGCCACGGACCACCACCTTGTCACCGCGGGCGCCGGTCACCCGGGCCACCTCGGGCGGTGTCAGCCCCTGCATGGTGAAGTGCACCTGGCCGGCCAGCAAGGCGTTGGTGGCCGCCACCGGCGAGACGTTGAGCAGGCGGATGCCGTCCAGGTAGGGCTTGCCCGCCAGGAAGTAGTCGTTGAAGCGCTCGCCGACCCACTCCGAACCCGGCGTGTGGCGCACGAAGCGGAACGGACCGGTGCCCATGACCCGCTTGGTGGGGTAGCTCGGATCGCTGGCCATCAGCTTGGCCGAGTACACGCAGGCGTACGGCATGGCCAGCAGCTGCAGTGCCGCCGCGTTCTTGCGCTTGAACGTGAAGACGACGGTGTTGTCGTCTGGCGTTTCGATGGTGTTGACGTCGGCCAGCATGCCCTGGCGCAGCGACACCACGCCCGCGGGCGGGTTGCGCAGACGGTCGAAGCTGGCCTTGACGTCGGCACTGGTCAGCGTGCTGCCGTCGTGGAACTTGATGTTGGGATGCAGGGTGAAGCGGTAGCTCAGGTTGTCCGGCGACACCGTCCAGCTCTTGGCCAGATCCCCCGTGACCTGGGGGAAGTTGTCGGCGTTGATCTTGAGCAGCGTGGAGTAATGCGGCGCCACGCGCCACATCACGGCCGGCGAGTTGGTGCCGTGGCAGTCGTACGTGGCAGGCTCGCCGACGTGCACCGGCATGACGAGCGTGCCGCCTTTGATGGGACTGGCCGCGGGCGCCTGCGCCTGCGCCTGGGCACTGGCGCCGAGCGAGCAAGCGAGCAGCGCGAACACGTGGGGGTGGAACACGGTGGGTTTCATCTTGTCTCCTGTTGTCTGGGGGTTCGTGTGGAAAAGGCGTCAGAGCATCGAGCGCCAGTCCTGCTCTTTCTCGACCACCATCGACTGCGGTGCGGTCTGCTCGTAGTCGATGGAGGCATGCAGGGCGAACTGCGGGGTTTCGCCCTTCATGAACTGGCGCACCGCGTTGGTCAGGCAGCGGCGCACCGCCAGCACCGCACCGTCACCAGCGCCCAGGTATTCCTGGGTGCGGTCGACGATGGGGCCCATGCTCATGATCACGGCGAAGTCCTCGGTGCCCAGCATCTGCGTGAAGCCGGTGAAGTGACCGTTCTTCATCGCATCGCGGTCCTGGCCCCAGTTGTCATCGGCGCTGCCCGGCGGCAGGGGCGGCCACGAGTCCGCGTCTTCGTAGTGGTGGGTCTTGTTGGGGATCAGCTTCTCGTTGTCCCGGTAGGTCAGCTGCCAGTAGTGGATGTTCTCGTCGTCGATGGGCACCGAGAAGAAGATGCTGCCGCCCTTGACGTCGGTGCTGTTGGGCGAAACGATGCCGAACCAGGGCATGACGAAGCTGTTGGTGCGCACGTACGAGCGCTCGTCCTTGAGCGCGCGCACCGCGGCGTAGCGGAAACCGTAGGGCTTTTGCACCAGGTGGTAGACCGGTGCCATGTTGGCCGACGACAGCTCGATGTCGCCGAAGCCCACCAGCCAGCTCTGGTGCAGCACGCCCAGGTGGGCCGAGTCCATGGTGGTCTCCACCGCCTGCAGCCAGTTGGCGTTGACCTTCTGGCGGAAGACCACGAAGTTCTCGCGCGGCAGGCCGACGAAAGGCAGCGCCGGGAACTCGGGCACCTCATCGCCCTGGCCCAGCCAGACCCAGACCATTCCGCCCTCCTCGCGCACCGGGTAGTGCTTGAGCGGCACGTGCTTGCAATACTCCACCTCGTTGTTGGGCTGGGTCGGCACGGCCACGGTCACGCCGTCGACGCGGAACTTCCAGCCGTGGTAAATGCAGCGCAGGCCGTTGTCCTCGTTACGGCCGATGGCCAGCGAGGCACCCCGGTGCGGGCAGGCTTCGTCGAAGAAGCCCACGCGCCCGTCGGTGGAACGGAAGGCCACGTACTGGTGACCGAACAGCTTGACGCGCAGGGGTTTGCCGTCCGCCTCCAGCTTGTCCGACAGGGCCGCGGGCACCCACCAGTGCTGGCGGATCATCCTGCCCATGGGGGCATCGCCGCACACGCTGGTCAGCAGCTTGTTTTCTTCTTTCGAAAGCACGTTGGTCTCCTTTCGCGCAGGCGCAGCCAGCGCATGTATGACGGTCGGGGGATGGGGGAAGTGGCCTCAGTCGGCGCGCTCGTCGGAGCGCTGGCGACGGCCTTCGAAAAACTCGGAAATCCGGCGTGCGGAATCGACGCCGGCCGAGCGGGTCATGGCGGTGACCATGGTCTCGGCGAACAGGCCTTCGCCCATGGGCATTTCGGCGATGCGGCCGATGCCATTGATGATGGCGTAGTTGGTGGCCGGAGCGTTCTTAACGATGGACTGGGCCAGTTCGCGGGCCTTGTCCAGCCCCGCTCCGGGTGCCACCAGGTGGTGCGACACGCCGATGCGAAGGGCTTCCTGGGCGTCGAACGAATGGCCGGTCAGCATCATCTCGATGACGCGGCTGCTGCCCACCAACCGGGGGATGCGCACCGAGCCGCCACCGCCCAGGAAGATGCCGCGCTGCCCCTCCGGCAATTGGAAGAAAGCCGACGTCTCGCACACCCGCACATGCGTGGCGGCGGCCAGTTCAAAGCCACCGCCGATCACGCCGCCCTTGAGCACACTGACCACCGGCAACTCGCCAAACTGGATCAGATCGAACGCCCGGTGCCACTGGCGCGAGCGGCGCATGCCCACCAGCACGTCGGGGCTGCGCTTGCTCATGAGTTCGAACAGGTCCAGACCGGCGCAGAAGTGCTCACCCTCGCCATGCAGGATCACCGCGCGGGCACCTTCGAGGCCGCGCAGGAAACACGTCTCCAGCGCGTCCATCAGGTCGTCGTTGATGGCGTTGCGTTTGGTCGGTCGGTTGAGCTTGACCAGCGCGACCTCGCCTTCGCGCTCGATGTGCAGCAGGTTTTCTTCCATAGATCCTTCTTTCTTCTGGGTAGGGGTGTCGGGTTGCGTGGGCGTTGCTGCGCTCTGTCAGCCTTCGATGACGATCACGTCGTCGGCCGGCGTAGCGTCGTACAGGCGCTCGACCGCATCGGCCCGGCGCGCCAACACGGCGCGCTGGTTGACGTAGCCCTTGTCGGTGATTTCGCCGGCGTCCATGGACGGCGGCTGCGCCAGGAGCAGCACACGGGCCACCTTCATGCTGCTGCCCGTGTGGCGGGCGTTGTGGGCACGCATCGCTTCGCGCAGCGCACTGCGCAGCGCGTCGTGTCCGATCGCGTCCTGTGCATCGGCGATGCCGAACCGCTCGCGCAGGGCAACCGGGTTCGGCCAGGCCAGCAGGGCCACGTGTGCGCGGTCCGCGCCAGCCACCACCACGTCGTTGAGCAAGGGGGCGGCCGCGTTGATGGCCTCGACCCGCAGCGAACCCACGCGCACGAAGATGCCCGACTGCAGCTTGAACTCTTCGGCCACGCGGCCGGCAAAGGCCAGCCCCTCGTGGGGCTGGGCGCGGTCCACAAAGGTGACCGCGTCGCCCATGCAGTAGAAGCCCTCGTCGTCGAACACGGCGCGGGTCAGTTCGGGCTGATCCAGGTAACCCGGCATCACCGAAGGACCCTTGACGCGCACCTCGTAGCGTTCGTCTTCCAGCGGCACCAGCTTGACGGTCACGCCCGGCTGCGGTAGCCCGACCAGTCCCGCCCGCTCGCCAGGCCAGTGCACCACGGTGGTGGCGGCGCAGGTTTCGGTCGATCCGTAGCCGGCCACGAACGGGATGCGGCGACCCAGGTGCTGCACGGCCAGGGCCTGCACCCGCGAATAGATGGCATCGGGCAGCTTGGCGCCCGACGAAGTGAGGCGGCGCAGCTGGCGGAAGAAGCTGCGCGCCATGTCGGCGTCGCGCTCCAGGGCGTCCACCAGCATGGTGTAGCCGGCCGGCACGCTGCTGAAGCGGGTCGGCGAGATTTCGCGCAGGTTGCGCAGCGTGCGCTCAAAGTCGCCCGGCACCGGCCGCCCATCGTCCAGGTACAGGGTTCCGCCCTCTTCCAGCACGCTGTTGAAGATCGCCGTGCCGCCCGCCACATGGCTCCACGGCAGCCACTCCAGCAGCACCGCCTCGGGCATGTCGGGCGTGCGACGGACCGTGTGGGCGTGCATGGCCATGGTGGCGCACAACATGCCCTGGGTGACGGGCACGGCCTTGGGCACCCCGGTGGAGCCGGAGGTGAACAGATACTTGGCCACGGTGTCCGGCGTGATCGCATCCACCGACGCCTGCACCGCAGCACCGACAGGGGTGGCGATCAGGTCCGACCAGGCCGTCGACGCCAGCCCGTCCACCGCCTCGCTCACGTGCACCACCCGCACATCGGGCGTGAGCACGGCGCGCAGCGCCTTCTGGTAGCGCGCAGCCTCCTGCACCAGCACCACGGCCGGGCGGATGAGGGCCACCATGGCCCGCAGTTTCTCGTGGTCGTTGCTGAGCAGTGAGTACGCCGGCGTCACCGGCACGTACGGCATGCGCGCCTGCATGGCCGCCAGTTCGAACACCGCATGCTCCAGCGAGTTGCCGCTGAGCACCATGACGTTGCGCCCGGGCACGCCCAGGTTCAGCAACCACTGGGTGACCGCATCCACCTGCGCGCCGGCCTGGCCATAGGTGAGGCTCAGCCAGCCCTCATGCCCCTCCCGGCGCTGCAGCAGCCATGGGCGGTCGGGCTGGGACTGGGCATGGCGACGCAGCACCACCGGCAGGTGCGCCTCCACCGGCCCCAGCGCCACGCGGCTGTGCATCAGCAACGCACCGTCGGCCCGCTCTTCCATCGCCACATCGCGCTGCAGAAATGGCAGATCCAGGAAAGGGATGCTGTGCACGGGATCCAGGGAAGCATTCATGTTGAAACCAGGGGCTGTCTGTCAAACAATAAGGTAACCTTACCTCACAACAAAAACAGTATGCATAGGGCAATCCCTAGTTTTTACAAAGCAAGGTTACCTTATAGTTTTCGGAGAACACTTTATTCATTCACCTCAACCGCGCCCCAGGCTTTGGGGCGGCTACGGAGCGTCATGAGCATTCACGGCAAGGCCTGCATCGCCGGCATATATGAACACCCGTTGCGTCGCGCCGAAGGCGTGTCGACCGCCCAACTGCACGCCGAGGTCGCGCTGGGCGCCCTGGCCGATGCCGGGCTGACACTGGACGACGTCGATGGCTATTTCTGTGGCGCGGACGCACCCGGTCTGGGTGGCCTCACCATGGCCGAATACATCGGGCTGAACCGCCTGCGGCACGTCGACACCACCGAATCCGGCGGCTCGGCCTATCTGCTGCACGTCAGCCACGCCGCACAGGCCATCGCGGCCGGGCATTGCAAGGTGGCGCTCATCACCATGGCCGACCGGCCGCTGGCGGCTGCCGCAGGAACGGCACTGGCGGGCATTGACCGCAACAGCATGCCCAACCTGCCGTTCCAGGCAGCGGTGCCGCCGCCGCCCATGTACGGCTATGCCATGGTGGCGCGGCGGCACATGCACGAGTTCGGCACCACGCCGGAACAACTGGCCTGGGTCCGGGTGGCCGCCTCGCACCATGCCCAGCACAACCCGTATGCGGTACACCGCTCGGTGGTGAGCGTCCAGGAGGTGCTCGACTCCCCGGTGGTGGCCTCGCCACTGCGCCGGCTCGACTGCTGCGTCATGACCGACGGCGGTGGCGCCGTGGTGGTGGTGCACCCCGACATCGCCAAGACGCTCAAGCGGCCGTTGGTCAAGGTGATCGGCGCCGGAGAAGCCGTCAAGCACCCCAACGCAGGCCAGATCGATCTCACCTGGTCGGCCGGCGTGCATTCGGGCGCCAAAGCGTTCGCCGAAGCCGGGATCACCCCCGCCGACATCGGCTACGCGTCGCTGTACGACAGCTTCACCATCACCGTCATCGTGCAACTGGAAGACCTGGGCTTCTGCGCCAAGGGCGAGGGTGGGCGCTTCGTGATGGACGGC
>NZ_JBPCSJ010000514.1:0-1961 GCF_051007235.1 Hydrogenophaga sp.
CGATGATGCTCAGGCCGTGTTGGCCGTCGTCGCTGAGGGCGTCGAGGTACCACCAGAGGTAGCCACCGGGCGGGACCGCCTGGTCAAAGCGGGGCTGGCCAGCAGGGCCTCGGCCGCGAAACGCCCCGACAGCGTCGCCATCGGCACGCCCGGCCCCGGGTGCACGCTGCCCCCCGCCAGGTACAGGCCCGGCACCGGTGTGCTCGCGCCCGACCGTGCGAAGGCCGAGCCCCAGCCGTGGCTGGCCTGGCCATACAGCGCCCCGCCCGTGGCCGGGAAGCGGCGGTGGAAGTCCGCCGGTGTGGTGCGCTGCGCCCCCGGGCTGTGCGGTGAGAGCGTCAGGCCGCAGCGGCGCAGCAGGTCGAAGGCTTGGGTCTCGCATCGGTCGATGTCCTCGGGGGTGGTGGTGTAGCGGTCGCCCGCGGCCGGGGCATTGACCAGGGCGAACAGGCGTTCGCGCCCGCCGCTGGGCGGTGCGTCGGACTGGCCCCGGTCCTGTGCGCAGACGTACACGGTGGGGGCCCGGGGCAGGCGGTCGCGCCGGAAGATGTCGGTGAACTCGTCCCCGTACGAGGTCTGGTCCACGCGCTGGAAGAACAGGTTGTGGCGGTCCAGCGGCAGCGGGCTGGTGGGCGCGCTCAGGCTCCAGGTGAGGGCGGACAGCGAGCGCTGTGGCGCCTTGCGTTTGACGGCGGATTGCAGCGCCTCGCCCAGCAGTCCGCTGCGCAGCGCGGCGGTGTCGCCGTTGAAGACCACGCTGTCGGCGCGCAGGCCCTCGCCATTGGCCAGGCGCACGCCGCTGACGCGGCCCCGGGTCAGCTCGATGCGTTCGCAGCCGGTGCCGTAGCGGAACACCGCGCCGCGTTCGCGCGCCAGCCGCTCCAGACAGCGCGCGAGCGCGTGCATGCCGCCTTCGATCGACCAGACGCCCGCCATTTCCACCTGGGCGATCAGCATCAGCGTGGCCGGGGCCTGCCAGGGCGACGAGCCGGTGTAGGTGGCGTAACGCGCGAACAGCTGGCGCAGGCGCGGGTCCTGGAACTGGCGGCCCAGGCTGCTCCAGAGGTTGCTCAGCGGCCCGAGCGCGGTGAGCGTGGCCAGACCCTGGAGCCCGATGTCCCAGGTGAGCCCGGCCGGGTGGGGCGTGGGGTTGCAGATGTAGGGCGCTTCGAGGGTCTGGTAGACGGCGCGGGCGCGCGTGCAGAAGGCCTGGAAGCGCCGCGCCTCGGCCGGGCCGGCGAAACGGGCCACGGCGTCGAGCGAGGCGGCCGGGTCGGCGTGCAGGTCGAGCTGGCTGCCGTCGTCCCACCAGTGGCGCGCCAGCACCGCCAGCGGCTGGATGCGCAGCTGGGCTTCGAGCGTGGTGCCCACGGCGGCGAAGAGCTGGTCGAACACCCAGCGCATGGTGAACACGGTGGGGCCACTGTCGATCGGCAGGCCCTCCACCAGCGCCTGGCGCAGCTTGCCGCCCGGCGCATCGGCGGACTCGACCACGGTCACGTCCAGCCCCTGATGGGCCAGGCGCAGCGCGGTGGCCAGACCGCCCATGCCCGCGCCGATGACGACGACCTGGTGGTTGCTCATGGCGGTGGTCCTGCGGTGGGCAGCCCGCGGAGCTCCGCCGGCGGCTGCTGGGGGGCGGACCAGCGCCCCTGCTGTTCCAGCAAGCGCATGCGCACGAACAGCGATTCGGCAAAGTACTGGTGTTTGTAGGCCGCTTCGATGGCCTGCTGGTGGGCGCCCTGGTGGGCGTAGGCCAACATGGATGGCGTGTCTTTCCAGACGCTGAAGGTGCACTGGCGGATCAGCGGCGCCTCGCCCAGGCCCATGGCCAGCGTGCAGCCGCGCGCGGTTTGCATGGCGCTCTGGGCCGCGGGGGCGTTGCGCCAGAACTCCATCGCCTTGGCGGGGCGGATGCTGGCGCGCGTGAGCGCGGCCAGCGGGCGGCTGTCCTGGCACAC
>NZ_JBPCSJ010000515.1:0-5383 GCF_051007235.1 Hydrogenophaga sp.
CATCCACTGCTTGGAGTAGTCGTACCCCGCGAACAGCGGCTTCCAGTAGTCCTCTTGCGTCTTGCCCAGGTCCATGGCTGCGCCGATGGCGGGCACGTGCGAGGTGAAAACGGATGCGGTGATCTTTGCCATGGTCAAGCCTTCTTTGCTGCGGCGCCTTGCGGCTGGCGGTGAGGTTGTGCGTCGCCGTCTTCACCGAGGTAGCGGTTGCCTTCTGCGCTGCGACCGCCGCTGATCATCATGTCGCGGTACTCCTGCTCGGTCATGCCGGTCATGGAGCCGGCCATCTGCTGGAAGCTCTTGCCGTCGGTGGCGCCAATCTTGGCCAGGAAGTAGATGTTGCCGCCGGTGCGCATGCACCAGTTGAGATCGCGCGCCAGCACAGCCTGCTTCTGCTCTTCCGTCATCGCCCACTCGTCGAGGTAGGCGCGCTCGTCGGCCTTGAAGCGCTCGCGGTTCTCGGCCTTCATCAGCGACATGCAGAACTGGTTGAGCCAGTAGCCTTTGCGACTCTGCTCGGCGTCAAAGATGATCGTGCCGGGCACGTCCTTGTAGGGTTTGTCGAGTGCCATGTCAGACCTCCTCTGGCCAATAAAGACGCATCGGGTTCGTCACGAGCAGCTTCTGCTGCAGCTCGGCCGTCGGCGCGATGTGCGGGATGAAGTCGACCAGCAGGCCGTCGTCGGGCATGTGGTCCTTGAGGTTGGGGTGCGGCCAGTCGGTGCCCCAGAGCACGCGGTCCGGGAACTGTTCGACGATGCGTTTGGCAAACGGAATCACGTCGGTGTACGCGTTCTGCTCGCCGTTCAGCGCCTTGGGGCCGGTGACGGACAGGCGCTCGGGGCAGCTCACCTTGCTCCACACATTGGTGTGTTCGCGCATGAACTTCTCGAACAGTGCGAACTGCGGGCCGTCCACTGGCAGGCTCACGTCCGGCCGGCCCATGTGGTCCACCACCACGGTGGTGGGCAGCGCGGTGAAGAAGTCCCACAGCTCGGGCAGGTCCACCGCCTCGAAGTAGATGACCACGTGCCAGCCCAGCTTGGCGATGCGGCCGGCGATCTCCATCAGCTCGTCCTTGGGCGTGAAGTCCACCAGGCGCTTGACGAAGTTGAAACGCACGCCGCGCACGCCGGCGGCGTGCAGCTGCTGCAGTTCTTCGTCGGTCACCGAGCGCTTGACCGTGGCCACGCCACGCGCCTTGCCGCCCGAGGACAGGCACGCATCCACCATGGCGCGGTTGTCGGCGCCGTGGCAGGTGGCCTGAACGATCACGTTGCGGGCAAAGCCCAGGTGGTCGCGCAGCGCATACAGCTCGTGCTTGCTCGCGTCGCAGGGCGTGTACTTGCGCTCGGGGGCGTAGGGGAACTCTGCCCCGGGGCCGAACACATGACAGTGCGCGTCCACCGCGCCCGCGGGCAGCTGGAACTTGGGCTTGGACGGACCGGTGTACCAGTCCATCCAGCCCGCGGTTTTGGTGAAGTCACCGGAAGTGGGTTTGCTCATTGAAGTGCTTTCAATCTGTTTGCGTGCAAAGGAGGCGGTGATGGCGGCAGGCAGCGGGGCGATTTGCTGGCGCGCAGCGACCGATGAGTCCCGCTGGCTGCCGGCGTCGCCGCCGGACCAGCCGGAGAAAACTCAGTCGATGTAACGAAGGCCAGCAGCCGCCAGAGGCTCGCGCATCTTGTACATGTCCAGCCCCAGCACGCCCGAGGCCAGCTTGTCACGCTTCTCGCCCTCGAAGCTCTCGCGCTTGATCGCCGCTTCCAGCGTCTTCTGCGCGATCGCCTTGGGCACGCACACCACGCCGTCGTCGTCGGCCACGACCACATCGCCCGGGTTCACCAGCATGCCGGCGCAGACGATGGGGATGTTCACCGAGCCCAGCGTGGCCTTGATCGTGCCCTTGCTGCTGATCGCCTTGGACCAGACCGGGAAGTTCATTTCCTTGAGCGTCTTCACGTCGCGCACACCGGCGTCGATGATCAGGCCGCGGGCGCCGCGCGCCTGGAAGCTGGTGGCCAGCAGGTCGCCGAAGTAGCCGTCGGTGCACTCGGCCGTGACGGCCGCGACCACGATGTCGCCGGGCTGGATCTGCTCCGCGGCCACGTGCATCATCCAGTTGTCACCGGGTTGCAGCAGCACGGTGATGGCCGTGCCCGAGACCTGCACGCCGGTCTGGATCGGGCGCATGTAGGGCTTGAGCAGGCCGACGCGGCCCATGGCCTCGTGCACGGTGGCCGAGCCCAGCGCGGCCAGGCCGTCGGCGGCTGCGCGGTCGGCGCGGGTGATGTTGCGGTAAACGACGCCGAGTTCGTACATGTTCAGTCTCCTGGATGCTTGAATGAGATGGTGGGCTCAGCGGCCCTTGGCTTTCAGGGCAGCGTCCAGGCGCGGGAACACGCGCCGCGCGTTGCCTTCGTACACCTTGTAGCGGTCGTCGCCCACGACGATGGTGCTCGCTTCGATGTAGCGCTTGGTGTCGTCGTAGTAGTTGCCGGTCTCGGGGTCGATGCCGCGCACGGCACCGATCATTTCGGACGCGAACAGGATGTTCTCCACCGGGATCACCTTGGTCAGCAGGTCGATGCCGGGCTGGTGGTACACGCAGGTGTCGAAAAACACGTTGTTCAGCAGGTGGTCCTTGAGCAGGGGCTTCTTCATTTCCTGCGCCAGACCACGGAAGCGACCCCAGTGGTAGGGCACCGCGCCGCCGCCGTGGGGGACGATGAACTTCAGCGTCGGGAAGTCCTTGAACAGGTCGCCCTGGATCAGCTGCATGAAGGCCGTGGTGTCGGCGTTCAGGTAGTGCGCGCCGGTGGTGTGGAAGCAGGCGTTGCAGGACGTCGAGACGTGGATCATCGCGGGGATGTCGTACTCCACCATCTTCTCGTAGATGGGGTACCAGGCGCGGTCGGTCAGTGGCGGGCTGGTCCAGTGGCCGCCGGACGGATCGGGGTTGAGGTTCAGACCCACGTTGCCGTACTGCTCCACGCACTTGACCAGTTCGGGGATGCAGGTGGCCGGGTCCACGCCGGGGGACTGCGGCAGCATGGCGGCGGGCACGAAGTTGTCGGGGAACAGCTGTGAGACCCGGTAGCACAGCTCGTTGCAGATCGCGGCCCAGGTGGACGACACGTTGAAGTCGCCGATGTGGTGGGCCATGAAGCTGGCGCGCGGGCTGAAGATGGTGATGTCCGAGCCACGCTCTTTCATCAGACGCAGCTGGTTGGTCTCGATCGACTCGCGCAGCTCGTCGTCGCTGATCTTCAGGTCGGCCACCTTGGGCATGAGGGCCGGGTCTTTGATGCCGGCGATCTGCGCGTTGCGCCAGTTCTCCAGCGCCTTGGGGGCCGTGGTGTAGTGGCCATGGCAGTCGATGATGAGGGGCTTGTGCTGGCTCATGCGCGGGTCTCCTGGGTGCTGTCGATGGTCCGCATTCTGGTGGGTGGTCAGTGGCATCACAAGCGATATAACCCTCTACCAGATATCGCAAAAGCACATGAGTCAACGCCGCCATGCCGGGATGCGATAGCCCCCCACGCGCTGTGCGCCCGTGCCTTTCTGGGCATACTGCGCGAGCAGACCCCACACACCGATCAAGGAGACCTCCATGCACCTGCCGACCGCCCGCCGCCACCTGGTTCGATGGATGGGCCTGGGCCTGCTGGCCACCCTGCCCCTCGCGGCCCTGGCCCAGGCCTACCCGAACCGACCGATCCGCCTGGTCGTGCCGTTCACGCCCGGTGGCAGCACCGACATCCTGGCGCGCGCCATCGGCCTGGAGCTGGGCAAGGCCTGGAACGCCTCGGTGGTGGTGGAAAACGTGCCCGGCGCGGGCGGCGCCATCGGCGCCGACAAGGTGGCCAAAGCCGCACCGGACGGCTACACCCTGCTCATGGGCCACATCGGCACGCTGGCCGTCAACCCCAGCCTCTACCCCAAGCTGCCCTACCAGCCGCTCAAGGACTTCACCCCCGTGGCCTGGGTGGCCAACGTGCCCAACGTACTGGTGCTGCACCCGTCGACGCCGGCGGCCAACATGCAAGCGTTCGTGGCCTACGCCAAGTCCAACCCGGGCCGGCTGAACTACGGCTCGGGCGGCAACGGCAGCGCCGCCAACCTGGCCACCGAATACCTCAAGATGCGCACCAACATCTCGCTGGTACACATACCCTACCGCGGCACGGCGCCCGCGGTGAACGACCTGGTGGCCGGCCAGACCCAGGTGCTGTTCACCGGCGTGCCCGCCGTCATCGCCCAGGTGCGCAGCGGCCAGCTCAAGGCGCTGGCGGTTTCGGGCAAAGCGCGCGTCGAGGCGCTGCCCGACGTGCCCACGGTCAACGAAGCGCTGGGTCTGAAGGACTTCGAGGCCGACCAGTGGTACGGCGTGGTCGCGCCGGCCGGCACGCCGGCCGACATCGTGGCCAGGCTCAATCAGGCCATCAACGCCGCGCTGAACTCGGCCGAGCTCAAGAAGCGCCTGGGCGCCGAGGGCGCGGTGGCCAACCCGACCACGCCCGAGGCTTTCGGCCAATACATCGCCCGTGAAATCGAGCGCTGGAAGCCGGTGATCACCTCGGGGCGGGTGAAGGTGGACTGATCCGACCGTTTCCACATAACCAACGCCGAGCTATCACAAAGTGAAATAATCAGGCCCTCACCGCAGGACCTGCATGGATCTCAAGCAACTCGAGTATTTCGTCCGCGTCGCCGAGCTGGGCAGCTTCACCAAGGCCGCCCTGGCGCTGGACGTGGCCCAGCCCGCGCTCTCGCGCCAGGTGCGCCTGCTGGAGGTGGAGCTGCGTCAGAACCTGCTGGTGCGCAACGGCCGCGGCGCCACGCCGACCGACGCCGGCAAGCTGCTGCTGGAACATGGCCGCGGCATCCTGCACCAGGTGGAGCGCGCGCGCGAAGAGCTGGGCCGGGTGCGGGGTGCGTTGGCCGGGCGCGTGGCCATCGGCCTGCCGCCCAGCCTGGCGCGCGTGATGACGGTGCCGCTGACGCGGGCTTTCCGGGCCCAGCTGCCCGAGGCCAGCCTGTCGATCAGCGAGGGCCTGTCGGCCACCATGCAGGAATGGCTGCACACCGGCCGGCTGGACATTGCGGTGCTTTACAACGCCACGCCGGCGCCCGACATCGAGATCACCCCGCTGATGGAAGAGGAGCTGATGCTGGTGCAACCGCGCCCGCCCGGCCTGGCCGAGGAACCGCCGCCACCGCCCGTGCCGCTGGCCGAGGTGGCCGCGCTGCCGCTGGTGATCCCGAGCCGGCCCAACGCGCTGCGCATGCACCTGGAGGCCGAGATGGCCGCCATCGGCCTGCGGCCCACCGTGGCACTCGAGATCGACGGCGTGTCGGCCATCCTCGACCTGGTGGCCGA
>NZ_JBPCSJ010000516.1:0-7799 GCF_051007235.1 Hydrogenophaga sp.
TGCCAAGGACAAGGGCGAGCTGATCAACGTCGAGGCCGCCCCCAAACTGGCCGACGTGGTGCGCGTGCTCAACGCCCTGGGCGCCACGCCGCAGGACCTGCTGGCCATCCTGCAGGCGATCAAGGCCGCTGGCGCGATGAACGCCGAACTCGAGGTGATCTGACATGTACTCGATGCTCCTGCCCCTGTGCTGCTGCGACCCGTCGGCCGCCGCCATGGACCGTCCGCTGGACTGGCACCGCCGCCATGCGAGCGCAAGCGCCCGCGTGCGCAGCCCGGCCACCGGTCTGCTGCGCGTCAATGCCATGGCCCTGCGCCGCCCCCATGCGCGCGGCCCGCAGACCCATCGCTGGAGTCTGGTGTGAGCAGCACGCAGGCGCTGTCCTTCCAGGGCCTGGCAGCCGATCCGTCGGCGCTCAATGCGCTGCGCTACGGCACGGGCGGGGGCGGCGACAAGGCCGCGCTCAAGGAAGCGGCCAAGCAGTTTGAATCGCTGTTCATGCGCGAACTCATCAAGAGCATGCGCGAGGCCACCAGCAAGTCCGGCCTGATGGACAACGAAGGCAGCGACATGGGCACCGACCTGCTGGACCAGCAGTTCGCGGTGCAGCTCTCGGGCCTGCCCGGCGGGCTGTCCGAAGCCATCGAGCGCCAGCTGGGCCGCCAGATGGGCGGCGCCAGCGCCACCACCCCTGGGGGCGCAGCGGTCAACGCCCTGCCCAGCACCGTCGGTCGTGTCGGCACCGGCTCGCGCCAGGCCGGTTTTGTGAGCCAGCACACCCAGGCCGCCGAAGTGGTGGCGCGCGAATCGGGCATCCCGGCCAGCTACATGATCGGCCAGGCCGGCCACGAGACCGGCTGGGGCAAGAGCGAGATCCGCCACCGCGACGGCTCGAACTCGTTCAATCTGTTCGGCATCAAGGCCACCAGCAGCTGGAAGGGCAAGGTCGCCGAGGTCGTGACCACCGAATACGTCAACGGCGTGCCGCGCAAGCAGGTGGCCAAGTTCCGCGCCTACGACTCGTACGCCGATTCGTTCCGCGACTACGCCAGGCTCATCGGCAACAGCCCGCGCTACGACCAGGCGATGGACCAGATCGCGTCGTTGCAAGGCTTCGCCACCGGGCTGCAGAAGGCCGGCTACGCCACCGATCCGCAGTACGCCGCCAAGCTCAGCCGCGCCATCAACACCACGCTGCAATTGCAGCGCGCCCAGACATGACCACCCCGTTGCTTGCCCACTGCGTGTGGCCGCATCCCCCTCAAGGGGCAACACCTGTGGCCCGGCAAAGCCGGTTCCACGGTGTTCATGACCGGGTCATCGGGAGGTTTGCATGTCTGCTGCCCTGAACATCGGCGCGCGGGCCCTCAACGCCAACCTCACGGCGCTGCAGGTCATTGGCCACAACATCGCCAACGTCAACACCGAAGGCTATTCACGCCAGTCGGTGGACATGGTGTCCTCGGGCTACCAGGTCCTGGGTGGCAACTACTTTGGCAAGGGCGTCGAGATCGGCACGGTCAGCCGCGCGCACAGCGCCTACCTCACGCGCGAAGCGCAGCTGGCCGGTTCGCTGGCCGCGGCCGACAGCGAACGCTACACACGCCTGCAGCAGCTCGAGACCCTGTTCCCCACGGGGGAAGACGGGTTGGGCGTGGCGCTCAACGACATGCTCAACGCCTGGTCGGACATCGCGTCTTCGCCCACCGATCTGGCGGCCCGCGTGGTCGCCCTGGCCGAGGGGGAGCAGATGTCCGCCCGCCTGCGCGACACCGCCGGCCAGCTCGACAACCTGGCCTACAGCGGCGGCGAGCAGGCCAAAAGCACCGTCACCACCGTCAACCGCCTGGCCCAGAGCATCGCCGCGGCCAACCAGCGCATCATCGAAAGCCGGGGCAACAGTGGTGCCCCCAACGACCTGCTGGACCAGCGCGACGCGCTGGTCACCGAGCTGAGCCAGTACGTGCAGCTGAGCACCATCGCCGCCGACGACGGCAGCCTGAGCGTGTTCGTGGCCGGCAGCCAGCCTCTGGTGCTGGGCCAGCGCGCCAACAGCCTGGCCGTCACGCGCGACGTGGCCGACAGCGCGCAGTTCCACATTTCGTTCGTGCAGGGCAGCGTGTCCTCGGAGCTGGCCGATGCCTCTGTCGGCGGTCAGCTCGGCGGCCTCATGACCTACATGAGCGAAGACCTGACCGACATGCGCAACCGGCTGGGCCGCATGGCGCTGGCGCTCAACACCACCGTCAACGCGCAGAACCGCCTGGGCGTGGATCTGGCCGGCAACCCGGGCGGCGACTTCTTCGTGCCCGCGGCCGATGCGCCGGGCAAACCCGCCAGCACCAACACCGGTACCGCGGAGCTGCACGCCAGCGTGAGCGACCCGACCGCGCTGCAGGCCTCGGACTACGAAGTGCGCTTCGACGCCGCCGGCGTGAGCGTGGTGCGCCTGTCCGACGGCCACACCGCCAGTTTTCCCGGCCTGCCCGCCGAGCTGGACGGCCTGAGCTTCCAGCTCGATGCGGGCGGTGGCAACGTGGGCGACCGCTTCCGTGTCAAACCCTTTGCCGACGCGGCGCGCAACATGCAGGTGGCCATCGGCTCGCCCACGCACCTGGCGGCGGCCAGCCCGGTGCAGGTCACGCCCGCCACCACCAACGCGGGTGGCCTGAGCATCGAGGCCCTGTACGCGGTGCAGGCCTCGCCCAACCTGACCGATCCGGTCAGCATCACCTTCCAGTCCGACGGCACCTTCACCGCCACCGGCCTGGGCCCGGGCAACCCGCCGCCAGACAACGCCGGCCCGCCCGCCACCTACAACTACACCGCGGGTCAGCCGCTGGTGTTCAACGGCTGGAGCCTGACGCTGCGCGGCAGCCCCGCTGCCGGCGACACGCTGGACATTGCCGCATCGCCCGCGGGCAGCACCTTGCAGAACGCTGGCAACGCCAAGGCCATGCTGGCCCTGCGCGACCTCGCCACCTTCGACGGTGTGGCCCTGTCCGACGGTTACGGCAGCCTGCTCTCGCACCTGGGCACCTCGGTGCAGGGCGCCAAGTTCGAGGCCAGCTTCTCCGGCCAGGTGGCCAGCAGCACCGAGACCGCGCGCGCCGCGGTGTCCGGCGTCAACCTCGACGAAGAAGCCGCCCGCCTGCTGCAGTTCCAGCAGTCCTACCAGGCCGCGGCCAAGTACCTGCAGGTGGCGCAGAGCACGTTCGACACGCTGCTGCAGACGCTCCGCTGAACGCACAGCCCCCTAAAGCGAGATCGCCATGAGAGTCGCCACCGCCCACAGCTACGACAGCACCATCGGCAACCTGAACAAGCGCCAGGCCGAACTGAGCGACCTGCAGGAGCGCATTTCCACCGGCAAACGCGTGCTGCGCGCCAGCGACGACCCGGTGGCCGCGGTGCTGGCCGAGTCGGCGCAGAACAAGCTCTCGCGCGTCGCGGCCGACCAGCGCGCGCTGGCGCATTCGCGCACCAGCATCACCCAGGCCGAAAGTGCGCTGGGCCAGGCCGGCTCGCTGGTGCAGGACATGCGCGACGTGCTGGTGGCGGCCGGCAACGCCACCTACGGCAGCCGCGAATACAAGAACCTGGCGCAGGAGCTCGAAGGCCTGCGCGACCAGCTGTTCGGTGTGGCCAACCAGCGCGACAGCGCCGGGCGCACGCTCTTCGGCGGCCTGGGCGGCTCGTCCACCCCGTTCGTCGAGGTCTACGGCCCCACCGGCGGCACGGTGCGCTTTGACGGCCAGCGCGGTCAGGAGGCCGGCGGCAACAACGCGCTGCCCCAGGCGATGGACGGCGAAGCCGTCTTCCTCAAGGTGCCGCCCGGCAACGGCAGTTTCACCATCGACCTGGGCAGCGCGAACACCGGCGGCGTGCGCGCCGACACCGGCCGGGTGAGCAACCCCTCGGCCGTCACCGGGCACGACTACACCGTCAGCTTCGCCGACGTGGCTGGCGTCATGGAATACAGCGTGACCGACACCGCCACTGGCGCCACCGTCGCCAACGCGCCCTACACCCCGGGCGCCACGCTCGCATTCGACGGCATCGCGTTCCAGGTGTCGGGCACACCGGCGTCGGGTGACAGCCTGGACGTCAAGGCCGTGACCGCGCCCACCGACCTGTTCCAGGTGGTGCAGACCGCCATCGACGCGCTCAAGGGCGCCAGCACCGGGCAGAGCGCGTCGCTGGTGCACACCCTGGGCCGATCGCTGACCGAGCTCGACGCCGGACACGACCGGCTGCTCGCCGCGCGCAGCCAGACCGGTGCCTGGCTCAACCGGGCCGACCGCATCGACAGCCTGCTGTCCGACCGCAAACTGGACCACGCGGCCGAAAAGTCCGACCTGGAGGACCTGGACATGGTCCAGGGCATTTCCGACTTCCAGAACCAGCAGACCGGCCTGCAGGCGGCCATGACGGCCTACGCCCAGGTGCAGAAGATGTCGCTCTTCCAATATGTGGGCTGACCGTTCACCCTTCACGCCATGAGCCGCAGCACCGTTCTCGACAGCATCGCCCTGGGCTACCAGCCCGTGTGGAACCGCGCGCGCCAGCTGGCCGCCGTGCGCCTGAGCGTGCACACCGTGCAGCCCGAAGGCGTGGACGCCGAGCACCTGCTGCAGATCCTGGACGAAGACTGGCCGCTGTCGGCACCCCCGCTGGTGCTGGCCTTTGACCAAACCAACCTGTGGCAACAGGCCATGACCTGCACCCCCGTGGCCAACACCTGGCTGCAGGTGCCGGGCGCCAGCTTCACCACCCCCGACGGGCTGGCCCACCTGTCGGTGGCGGCCCGGCGCGGCCACACCCTGCTGCGCCACGCGGCCCTGGCCGATGTGCGGGGCGAGATCATCGCGCCGCTGGACACGCGCAGCCTGCTGAGCTTGAGCGCCGAAGAGGCCCTGCAAGCCCTGCAGGCCCGCCCCACCGAAGAACAGCCGGTGCCGCCGCAGCGCAGCCCCATCGTGCCCGGGCAGATCTACGAAGGCGTGGGCTCGCGCTCGCTGGCCGACCACTGCCTGGACGAGGCCGGCGCCTGGGGCCTGCTCGAATGGCCCGACGAAGACGTGCTGCACAGCTGGCGCCACCGCCCGGTGCCCTGCGATCCGGCCGTCATCAGCCAGGTGCGCGAAGCGCTGGAAAAAGACGCCGCGCTCGACCGCATCGAACGCTACGTGCGCCAGGACCCGGTGCTGGTCCACCGCCTGCTGGTGCGCGTCAACTCGGCCGGTTACGGCCTCAGCCGCGAGATCGAATCGTTGCGCCACGCCCTCATGATGATCGGCTTCGGCGCCCTCGACACCTGGCTGGCCGAGCAGCTGGCCGCCAGCGAAGAGAGCGACAGCGCCCTGCACCCGGTGCGCTACGGCATGGTCATGCGCGCCCGCCTGGCGCAGCACCTGCTCGACAGCGGGTCCGACGACAACCTGCGCTCCGAGGTCTTCCTCACCGCGCTGTTCGGCCAGCTCGACCGGCTGCTGCACAAGCCCCTGCCCGAACTGCTGGGCAAACTGCCACTGCCCGGCCGCGCCTACGACGCGCTGCTGCGCGAGACCGGCCCCTACAACGCCTACCTCGAGGTCTCGCGCGCCCAGGGCCACCCGGCCCAGCTGGCCCAGCTGCCGCAGGTGTGCGACCACCACGGCATCAGCCTCGAACACGCCAACCGCGGCCTGCTGCGCATGCTCGGCACCAGTCGCGATCAGCGGAGGGGGTAGAAGGCACCCCCTGCGCCGCTGACGCGCGCCTTGCAGGCCGCGGCATCGTCAGAGCCGATGCCTCTTCGTCCCGTCCAAGCCTGCGCAGGCAGGCTTGGAGCCGCGGTCCTCAGCCCCCTCCGTGGCGCGCCTGCGGCGCTTCGAGGGGGACGCACCCTGTGGCCCGGCAAAGCCGGTTCCACGGGTGCCCTGGAACAGGCACGCGCGCCGAGTGGCGATGCATCACACCCCCTGCGCCGCTGACGCGGCTTCCCCCTCTCTGGCCTGCGGCTGGAGGGCGACGCACCCTGTGGCCGGGCAGAGCCCGTTCCACGGGTGCCCTGGAACAGGCACGCGCGCCGGGTGTTGAGGCATCGGCGCACCGGGCCAGACGCCGGGCCGCCCCAAGGCAGGCCCAGCCCCCTTGGGGGGCAGCGACCCGCGCAGCGGCGGAGCGTGGGGGCACTACCATTCCGGCATGAGCCTCCACACCAGCGCCCTTGTCCTGTTTTCCGGCGGTCAGGACTCCACCACCTGCCTCGTCCATGCCCTGGCCCGCTACCCGCGCGTCGAAACCATCGGCTTCGACTACGGCCAGCGCCACCACGTGGAAATGACCGCCCGCCTGAACGTGCTGCGCGAGTTGCGCGCACGCTTCCCGCAGTGGGCCGAACGCCTGGGCGACGACCACGTGCTCGACCTGGCCGTGCTCGGCAAGGTCAGCGACACCTCGCTCACCCGCGACACCGCTTTCAAGATGGAAGCCAGCGGCCTGCCCAACACCTTCGTGCCGGGCCGCAACCTGCTGTTCCTCACACTGGCCGCCGCGCTGGCCTACCGCCGCGGCATCCAGGTCATCGTCACCGGCGTGTGCGAAACCGACTTTTCCGGCTACCCCGACTGCCGCGACGACACCATGAAGGCGCTGCAGGTCGCGCTGTCGCTGGGCATGGACCACCGCTTCCTCATCGACACCCCGCTGATGTGGATCGACAAGGCCCAGACCTGGCAGATGGCCCGCGAGCTGGGCGAAGCCTCCGGCGTGGCCGGCGGGGGCGATGCGCTGGTGAACCTCATCGTCGAACACACCCATACCTGCTACCTCGGCGACCGCGAGCACCGGCAGTCCTGGGGCTACGGCTGCGGGACCTGCCCGGCGTGCGAGTTGCGGGCGAAGGGGTGGGCGCGGTACAACCACCCCGGTTGAGGCGGGTTCCAGCACCCAAGGCCGTACAGACTTCAGGAGCACCACATGAACAGAGTCCTGCCGAGCGTTTCCATCGCGGCCTTCGTGATCGGGCTGGCGGGGTGCAGCACCCAGGCCTGGTACGAAAGCGTGCGCATGGGGGCCGAAAGCCAGTGCACCCGGCAGCCCCCGGGGGCAGACCGCGCCTGCCGGGACCGCGTCAACCAGAAAACGTACGACGAGTACGAACAGGAACGCAGCGACCTGCGCAAGTGAACCAGGGGTGCCAGGCCCTGGCACCCTGCAGACGGTGGGTGACTGCTTCGCGCCCGACGCGATGCACGCCCGCCCATCCACTCGGGCGTCACTTCGACGTCTTCCAACCGCTCCTGCAACCCGCTCCACGGCCGGCCCAGCCCGTCGCTGGCCAGGGTGCCGTGGTGGCCAGCGGGGCCCTTGGTCAGGCCCGGGGGTCGTCGCTCTCTTCGTCTCCTGCGTCGCCACCCCACAGGCCGCTGGCCGCTGCTGCTGCGTGGTGGGTGAGGGTGTTGCGGATGAACTGTTTTTCGTAGTGGCGGTTGCGTCGGTTCTTTTTGGCCGACGAGCGCTGGCCCAGCCGTTTGTCCACCACCACCTGGTCCAGGCGGCTGAGGTCGTCGAGGCTGTGGATGTCCTGCAGGGAACGGCGGCGCGTCATGGCGTGTGGGGTGTCGGGCAACGCAGGCGCGTGGCGCGTTCAGACGGTGCTGGCCAGCAGCCAGCCGGTGGCCCCGATGTGGCCCAGCGTGATGAGCACCGACAGGCTGTGCAGCCACTGGAAGCGGCGGCGCTGCGCTGCGTCGGTGGCGCGGTTGATGGCGGGCATGAGCAGCTGCCGCACCGGCACCGTGCTCAGCGCCAC
>NZ_JBPCSJ010000517.1:0-3119 GCF_051007235.1 Hydrogenophaga sp.
CAGAACACCAGCAGCGGCCGGCCCTCGGCCTGCGCCGGCTCGAACATGCCGCCACCCAGCAAGGGAATGCGCGGCAACGCCAGCGCGCTGCCCAGCGCGGGCAGCGGCGGCGCCAGGGCCTCTTCGGCGGCGGCCGATGCGGGCTGTGCCAGCGCACGCGCCCAGGGGCCGGCCGTCAGCGCCGCGCCCGCCGAGGCCAGCAGCCAGTGGCGTCGGGGCATGGGCACGGCCTGGCCAGCGGGCAGGGTGGGTTCGGCGTCAGGGGTCGGGGTGTTCACGGTTCGGCTCCGTTGTCAGGGGTTGTGGTCTGGTGCGGGGGTCGATGCTGGGCTCGCCGTGGCGCCAGAGGTGCCCCCAAGGGCCTGCACGGCGCGCCTGTGCAGCAGGGTAACCCAGGCGGGCGGGGTTTTCAGCCCCCCTGACCACCCCCGCGGCACCGGCGTGGGCCCTGTGTCATGTGCGTGCGTCACAATCCGCGCTCCCGCCTCCCCCGGCGCACCACGCCCCTGCGACCCGCCTGCCCCATGCTCAACGGTACCCTGCTCGCCGCCATCGACCTCGGCTCCAACAGTTTCCGGCTGGAGATCGGCCGCTTCCATTCGGGCCACATCGAGCGCGTCGAGTACCTCAAGGAAACCGTGCGCCAGGGCAACGGCCTGGACGAGCAGAAGAACCTGAACGCCGCCGCCATGCAGCGCGGCTGGGACTGCCTGGCCCGTTTTGCCGAACGGCTGCACGGCTTCCAGAAGCACCAGGTGCGCGCCGTGGCCACGCAGACGCTGCGCGAAGCCGTCAACCGCGACGTATTCCTTGAACGCGCCCAGCAGATCCTGGGCTTTGCCATCGAGGTGGTGTCGGGCCAGGAAGAGGCGCGGCTGATCTATCAGGGCGTCTCGCGCCTGTTGCCGCAGTCCGACGAGAAGCGCCTGGTGGTCGACATTGGCGGGCGTTCGACCGAAATGATCCTGGGCCAGGGCTACGAAGCGCGGCGCATGGAGTCGTACCGGCTGGGCAGCGTGGCCTGGTCCACGCGTTATTTCCCCAAGGGGCAGTGCAGCAGCGCCAGCTTCAAGACGGCCGAGATCGCGGCGCAGGCGGTGCTGGACGAAGCCCTGGGCACCTTCCCCGCCAGCGAATGGCAGCTGGCCTACGGCTCGTCCGGCACGGTGGGCGCAGTGGCCGACATCCTGGCCGCCAACGGTTTTGCCGCCGGGGTGGTGACCCGCCCCGGGCTGGACTGGCTGATGGACCGCGTGGTCAAGGCCGGCAGCGTGGACGTGCTGCGGCTCGATGGCCTCAAGGAAGAGCGCCGCGCCGTGCTGGCCGGCGGCCTGTCGGTGCTTCGCGCGGTGTTTGACCTGTTCGGCATCGAACAGATGCTGCCGGCCCAGGGCGCGCTGCGCCAGGGCGCGCTGTACGACCTGATCGACCGCGAAACCAACGACACCGACGTTCGCGAGCGCACCGTGCGCTGGCTGGCCGAGCGGTTCTCGATCGACGGCGAACAGGCCGATCGGGTGCGCACCGTGGCCACCGCGTTGTTCGCGCAAATCGCGGCCGACAACGCGGACGGCCGCTATTCGCAGAAGCTGGCCTGGGCCGCGCGGCTGCACGAGATCGGCACCCACATCTCGCACGACCGGTCGTACCACCACGGCGCCTACATCCTCGACCACGTGGACGCGCCGGGCTTTTCGTTCCCCGAACAGCACCGCATGAGCCAGCTGGTGCTGGGCCAGCGCGGCAAGCTGCGCAAGCTGGAGGCGGCCCTGGCCGACGAGCTGTTCGCCAAGCAGCTGCTGTGCCTGCGCCTGGCGGTGCTGCTGTGCCACGCGCGCCAGATGCCCGAACACACCGCCATCCGCCTGGGCTACAAGAACGGCGCGTTCAAGCTGTCCACCGCCGATGGCTGGGCCAAACGCTTCCCGCAATCGGCCTGGCTGCTGGGCGAAGAGGTGCTGGCCTGGCAGAAGTCGCCCTGGCGACTGGCGGCCGACATCCGTTGACCGGGTGCACACCGGACGGCATTCCGTCACATTGGGCGGGTCCGCCGATGGGCCGCACGACCCGCTGAGGGAGGGCATCCGGGGTCCGGCACCCTAGGATGTGGGTTTCGCACATAAAAGCACAAGAGCGGTTGAACATGGCATTGGTGGTGGTGGCAGAAGACGACGGCGGGACGCGCACGCTGGTGAGCGTGGCCCTGCGCAACCAGGGGCACGAAGTATTGCCCGCCGGGGACGGCATCAGCGCATGGTCGCTGGTGTGCGAACACTGGCCCGACGTGGTGGTGAGCGACGTGAACATGCCCGGCATGACCGGCTTCGAGCTGCTGCAGCGCGTGCGCGAACACGCCGATGTGGGCCTGACGCCCTTCATCCTGCTGACCTCGCTGCAGGAACGGCGCGACATGCGCCAGGGCATGAACCTGGGCGCGGACGACTACATCACCAAACCGCTGCGCCCGCGCGAGCTGATCGACGCGGTGGCCGCCCAGCTCGGCCGCCAGGCCATGCGCCAGGCCGTGCGCGCCCTGCAGGTGCAGGCGGCGCTGACCGAAGCGCTGGAAGAACAGGCCTGGGCGCTGCAGGAGCAATACGAAAAGCGGCTGGCGCGCGAGCTGAGCGAACAGTGGCCGGGCCAGGCCAGCGGCCAGGACAGCACCAGCCACCCCGACGCCACCGTGCTGTTCGCCGACATCCGCCACTACCCTGCCTGGCTGGCCGAACTCAGCCCGGACGAGATGGGCCGGCTGCTCAAGCGGTTTTACGAACACAGCGGTGACACGGTGCACCTGTTCGGCGCCAGCGCCCTGCAGTTTGTGGGCGAAGGGGTGCTGGCCGTGTTCACCGACACCGACGCCAGCACCACCGCCCCGCACAGCCTGCGCGCCGCCAAGGCCGCGCTGGGCCTGCGCAAGGCCGCGACCGGCATGGCCGCCTTCGTGCAGCGCCAGTTTCCGGGACGGCCGCTGCCGGCCTTCGAGGTTGGCGTGGCCCTGCACCGCGGGCCGGTGGCCATGACGCGCATGGATGGCCTCCTGGGCGGCAACCCGCAGCGCATCCCGGTGGGCGAGACCGTGGTCGACGCCATGGCCCTGCAGCGCCACGCCAGCGCGG
>NZ_JBPCSJ010000518.1:0-1623 GCF_051007235.1 Hydrogenophaga sp.
GCGTCATGGTGATGGCGCCGGCCAGCACGGGCATCACGGCGATCAGCAGGTAGGCGGTGATCAGCCAGGTCCAGCAGAACATCGGCATCTTCATCAGCGTCATGCCAGGGGCGCGCATGTTCAGGATGGTCACGATGATGTTGATCGAACCCATGATGGACGACGCGCCCAGGATGTGCATGGCGAAGATGCCAGCGTCCATCGAGGGGCCCATCTGCAGCGTCAGCGGGGCGTACAGCGTCCAGCCGGCGGCGGGCGCGCCACCGGGCATGAAGAACGAGGACACCAGCATCAGAGCGGCCGGGATCATCAGCCAGAAGCTGAAATTGTTCATGCGGGCGAAGGCCATGTCGGACGCGCCGATCTGCAGCGGGATCATCCAGTTCGCAAAGCCCACGAAGGCCGGCATGATGGCGCCGAACACCATGATCAGGCCATGCATGGTGGTGAGCTGGTTGAACAGCTCGGGGTTGACCAGCTGCAAGCCGGGCTGGAACAGCTCGGCACGGATCAGCAGGGCCAGCACGCCGCCCACCATGAGCATGGTGAAAGCGAACAGCAGGTACAGGGTGCCGATGTCTTTGTGGTTGGTCGCATAGACCCAGCGCCGCCAGCCCGTGGGGGCGTGGTGATCGTGGTCGTGACCGTGTGCGTCGTGGTGATCGAGAACTGCGCTCATCGTTGCTTCCTTAGAGATTCTGATTTCTTCAGTTCACTGCTCACTTGGCAGCGACCACAGCCTTTTGCTGGCTGGCCACCCAGGCGGTGTACTCGGCGGGCGTCACCACCTTCACGTGGATGGGCATGTAGGCATGCTCCTTGCCGCACAGCTCGGCGCACTGGCCGTAGAAGTCACCGGTTTTTTCGGCGCGGAACCAGGTGTCGCGCACGAAGCCGGGGATCGCATCCTGTTTGACACCGAACGCCGGCACCATCCAGGCGTGGATCACGTCGTTGGCGGTGGTGATGATGCGCACTTTCTTGCCCACCGGCACCACCAGCGGGTTGTCCACCTTCAGCAAGTAGTCATCGGTGGCCGGCGGCTTACCGCTGTTGGACATTTCACGGTGGCTGTTGTCCAGAGTGGACAGGAAGGCGATGCCCTCGCCTTCGCCCTTGATGTAGTCGTAACCCCACTTCCACTGCATGCCCGTGGCCTTGATGGTCAGGTCGCTGTTGGTGGTGTCTTTCTGAGCCACCAGCACCTTGGTGGCCGGCAGGGCCATGCCGATCACGATCAGCAGCGGCACGATGGTCCATCCCAGCTCCACCCAGATCGGCTCGGCCAGTTCCTGCGACTTGTGGCCCACCGATTTGCGGTGCTTGAGAATGGAATAGAACATCACGCCGAAGACGACGATGAAAATGACCGTGCAGATGGCCATCATGAACCAGTGCAGCCAGTGCTGTTCTTCGGCGATCTTGGTGGCCGGAGGCGCGAAATTCAGCTGGTTGACCGCTGGACCACCGGGCAGGTCGTTCACGGCGTGGGCCACCTCCGTGACCCACACGCCAGCGCCCAGCGCCAGGGTCGAAGCTGTCGTGCGCAGCGTTGCCAGTCGGTTTCGCAGGAAATCACCCATCGTTTTTGTCTTGCTCACTTTGTTGCGCCTCGAATATAAG